>JAUXBK010000028.1 GCA_030619405.1 Sedimenticola sp.
AACAGAATGTAGGTTGGATTAGGCGCGCATCTCACTGATATATCAGGTTATCACATACTTATGAGCGCGCCGTAATCCGACACCCTGATACCTCGTACTTAGTATTTGCTGTACTAGAGACCCAGCGGCAGGTAGAAGAAGATGAACCGCCCGTTTCCGATATTCACCTTCAACTTTGCGTCCCGGTAGAGGGCGTAATCGACATAACCGGGCACCGGGCTGTTGGCGTGGCACTCGTCCACGTGCTGCGGAGAGCTGAAGTCCCGGTCCCGGTCATACCAGGAGAGCAGCATGTACTCCCCCAGTCGTTCATCCGCCACACCGTTGGCGATCTCCATTGCCTCCCGGTAGTCGCCGACAGGCGGCGTGGGCTCCAGCTCGATGATGGTCACACCGGTATAATCCGCTTCCTGGGGGATGTCGCAGGCGGGACCGCTGGTTTTTTTCGGGTCTGTCATAGGCTCAGTCGAAGCTCTGGGTCAATATCACCAGCCGGTCCAGGCGGTTGCGGGCCTCGCCGCTGGCGATGGCCTGGCGCGCCTGTTCCACCCCTTCTGCCAGGGTGTCGGCTATACCTGCCGTATAGATGCCGGCGCCTGCATTGAGGGTGACGATATCCCGCGCCGGCCCCGGGCTGTCCTCCAGCACCGAGCGGATGACCTCCAGGCTGTCCGTTGCGTCACTGGCTTTGATGGTGTCGCGCGGGCTGCGCCTGATGCCGAACTCCTCTGGCTGGATGCTGTAGCGGCGTACCCGGCCATCTTTCAGTTCCGCCACTTCGGTCTTGTCGCCCATGCTGATTTCGTCCAGCCCGTCCCGGGAGTGGACCACCATCACGTGCCGGCTTCCCAGCTTTTGCAGTACGTTAGCAATGGGATCGAGCAGCTCCTCGCTGAACACCCCGAGCAGTTGATTGGGAACGCCGGCAGGGTTGGTCAGCGGGCCAAGTATATTGAAGATAGTGCGAGTGCCCATCTCCCGGCGCGGGCCGATGGCGTGTTTCATGGCGCTGTGGTGCCCGGGGGCGAACATGAAGCCGACTCCCACCTCCCGGACGCAGCGCTCAACCTGCTCCGGCGTCAGATCGAGCCGGATCCCGGCTGCTTCCAGGGCATCGGCGCTGCCTGATTTGCTGGAGACCGAGCGGTTGCCATGTTTGGCCACGTGGCAGCCGGCGGCGGCAGCCACGAACATGCTGGCGGTGGAGACGTTGAAGGTGCCGGATGCGTCACCCCCGGTGCCGACGATGTCCACGGTGTGCTCCAGCCCGCTGATATCGACACCGGTGGCCAGCTGTCGCATGACCCCTGCCGCCGCTGCGATCTCGGCTACTGTCTCCCCTTTCATCCGCAACCCGATCAGAAAACCGCCGATCTGGGCAGGTGTGGCACCACCGGTCATGATGCGCTGCATCACTTCGGTCATCTCTTCGGCGCTCAGATCCTTGTGGGCGACCACCCGGTTTATTGCTTGTGGCATCTCCATGGTTGTTTCACCTCCCCTCGATAAAATTTTTCAGCAGGTCGTGTCCGTGTTCGGTGAGAATCGACTCGGGATGGTATTGCACCCCCTGCACACCCAGATCCCGGTGCCGGATTCCCATGATCTCATCCAGAGAGCCATCCTCGTTGCGGGTCCATGCGGTAATCTCCAGGCAAACCGGAAGGTTCCCTTTGTCGATGACCAGAGAGTGGTAGCGGGTTGCCCGATAAGGGTTGGCCAAACCGCTGAAGAGGCCCTGATCGGCATGGTATATCAGGGATGTCTTGCCATGCATCACCTCCCGGGCACGGACGATGCGCCCGCCAAAGGCCTCACCGATCGACTGATGCCCCAGACAGACGCCGAGAATGGGGATGCGATCGGCGAAAGCCCGGATGGCCTCCACCGATATACCCGCTTCCCTCGGGGTGCAGGGGCCGGGGGAGATGACGATCTGGTCCGGATGCAGCCGGTCGATCTGTTCCAGGGTGATCTCATCGTTGCGGAACACCCTGACCTCCGCCCCCAGTTCGCCGAAGTATTGCACCAGATTGTAGGTGAACGAATCGTAGTTATCGATCATCAACAGCATAAAGCTTGCATCCTATTGTTCCATAAAAACTTACTTGAAGGCTGCAAACCTTAAACCTAGGTTAAATACCCGCATGGATATCCGCTATCTTAATTGATACCCGGTGCCGACAAGGTGGGATTGTAAGCAGAAACGACACATTCTCACCTAAATCGGCTTCGACATAAACCGTTGTTTTACGAGTTCCGATGTTGCGAAACAGATCCAGTTCCAATCCAGAATGGGCTTCTCGATCATGCCAAGTTGCTTCGCCATTCCTTACATCTCTAATCACTAATCAGCCGGAAAGAAAGTCGTGCCAATCTTGACAGCAGAATCTGAGGATGGAGACAATGGCCCCGAAGCCAGTATGGAACCAATATGACAAATACTCTGGAACTCTTTACCCGACTCGGCGAATATCTTACCGAGAACCGCAGCACGGCGTTGCGGGTGATTCACCACTTATCATCTGCGCAGCGTCAATTCCTGCTCCGCGGTGACATCCAGGATCTCTTCTCCGAGGTCTGTGAGCAGGAGGGCTGCGAAGCACTGCACAGCACACCGCTGGCCGAGGCGATGGGTTATTGCCAGGAAGCGGCGATCAATCACGCCTGGGTCTATTTCGCGGTCCGCCCCCACGTGGCCCGCTGGTATTACCTGCGACTGCATATCGACACTCTGAGCCTGGAGCTGGTGGAAGTGCAGGAATTCCTGCGCTTCAAGGAGCGCCTGTCGGACAACGTCGAAGAAGACCCCTGGCTGCTGGAGCTGGACCTGGAGCCCTTCTCCCGCGAGTTCTACAAACTGCACGAATCGGATTCCATTGGCCGTGGCGTCGAGTTCCTCAACCGCCGTCTCTCCAGCCGCCTGTTCGGGGATATGGGCAAGGGAGATCAGCGCCTGTTGACATTTCTCCAGGTACACGAGTACCGCGACCGCCTGCTCATGCTCAACGACGCCGTCACGGATGTCTCCGGGCTCAGGACCGCCCTGCGCCGAGCGGAAAAGCTGCTGCGCATCAAAGACCAGGGTGCCCACTGGGACGAGGTAAGCCACGAACTGCACAAGATCGGATTCGAACCCGGCTGGGGCCGGACCGTAGCGCGTGTCCGCGACACTATGCGGTTGCTGCTCGATATCCTGGAGGCCCCCTCTCCCGCAAACCTGGAGACCTTTCTCGGCCGGGTCCCCATGATCTTCTCCCTGGCGATCCTGTCGCCCCACGGCTGGTTCGGGCAGTCCAACGTGTTGGGCCGGCCGGACACCGGCGGACAAGTGGTCTACATCCTGGATCAGGTGCGGGCGCTGGAGCGCGAAATGCGCGAACGCCTCTATCAGCAGGGGCTGGAGATCGCCCCCCAGGTGATCGTGCTGACGCGACTTATTCCGGAGGCCGAGGAGACTACCTGTAACCAGCGCATCGAACCCATCGCAGGAACCTCCGACGCCCGGATCCTGCGCGTGCCCTTTCGCGACGCCTCGGGCGAGATCATTCCCCACTGGATCTCGCGCTTCGAGATCTGGCCCTATCTGGAGCGCTTCGCCATCGATGCCGAAACAGAGGTGCTGGCGGAACTCGGTGGCCGCCCGGACCTGATCGTCGGCAACTACTCCGACGGCAATCTGGTGGCCTCCCTTATGTCGCAGCGGCTCAAGGTCACCCAATGCAACATCGCCCATGCACTGGAGAAGACCAAGTACCTCTACTCCGATCTCTACTGGAAGGAGAACGAGGAAAAATACCACTTCTCCTGTCAGTTCACCGCCGACCTCATCGCCATGAACACGGCGGATTTCATCATCACCAGCACCTACCAGGAGATCGCCGGCACCGAGGATGGCCTGGGCCAGTACGAAAGCTACATGGCCTTCACCATGCCGGCACTGCATCGGGTCGTGCACGGCATCGACGTATACGATCCGAAGTTCAACATCGTCTCGCCCGGGGCCGACCCCGATACCTATTTTTCTTACAAGGAAACCGACCGTCGCCTGACCTACCTGCACGGTGAGATCGAGGAGTTGGTATACGGTGCCGGCGATGGCAAGACATGTCACGGACAACTGGCCGACCGCAATAAGCCGCTGATCTTCTCCATGGCGCGGATGGACCGCATAAAGAACATCACCGGCCTGGTCGAGTGGTACGGCCGCAACCAGTGTCTGCGCAACGAGGCCAACCTGTTCATCGCCTCCGGATACATCGATGTCAACCGCTCCAGCGACATGGAGGAGAAGGCGGAGATCGCCAAGATGCACGAACTGATCGAGCGCTACGATCTCGAAGATCAGTTGCGCTGGATCGAGCTTCAGGTCGATCGGGAGCGCAACAGCGAGATCTACCGCTATGTAGCGGATCACCGCGGCATATTCGTGCAGCCCGCCCTGTTCGAGGCGTTCGGGCTGACCATCATCGAGGCCATGACCTCCGGCCTCCCTACCTTCGCTACTTGCTACGGCGGACCCATCGAGATCATCGAGGAAGGCCTATCCGGGTTCCATATCAATCCGAACCATGGCGACGAGTCGGCGCAAGGCATCGCTGACTTTTTTGTCCGCTGTCGCGAGCAAGAAGGCTACTGGGAACAGATCTCCGCCGGTGCTATACAGCGAGTGGAGGATCGCTACACCTGGAAGCACTATGCGGATCGCATGATGACACTAGCGCGGGTCTACGGGTTCTGGAAATACGTCACCGACCTGGAACGTGCCGAGACCCGGCGGTACCTGGAGATGTTCTATGCGCTGCAGTTCAGGCCCCTGGCCGCTGCTCTGGAGAGGTGAACAAGGAGCATCGCATTCCCCCGAAATCTGAAGGATCAACCATGGAGTCCAGAAAAGCCTACAAGACGATTACGAAGTGCCTGTTTCCGGTTGCCGGTTATGGCACACGTTTCTTGCCTGCCACCAAGAACATGCCCAAGGAGATGCTGCCCGTCCTGGACAAGCCACTGATCCAGTACGGTGTGGAGGAGGCCTACGCCTCGGGCATGGACCGGATCTGTTTCGTCACCGGCCGCGGCAAGCAGGCGCTGGAGGATTACTTCGATTTCACCTATGAAATAGCAAACCACCTCAGCGGCAGTCCCAAGGAGAAACGCCTGGCAGGCATCCATCAACTGATCAGGAACTGTACCTTCACCTATACCCGCCAGCACGAAATGCGGGGTCTTGGGCATGCCATCCTGGTCGGTGAGTCATTGATCGGCGATGAGCCCTTCGGCGTCATCCTGTCCGACGATCTCTGTATCGGGGAGCAGCAGCCAGTGATGGGACAGATGCTGAGCGTTTATGAAAAGCATGGCTGCAGCGTGGTCGCCGTGGAGGAAGTGGATCCCACGGAGGTCGACAAGTATGGCGTGGTCGCTGCCACCGAACTGGAGGACGGGATCATCTCTGTCTCCGACATGGTGGAGAAGCCGGCGCCCGGGGATGCCCCCTCCAATCTGGCCATCATCGGCCGTTACCTGCTGACGCCCGACATCTTCGACACCCTGCGCAACACCCCGCCCGGAAAGAACGGCGAGATTCAGATAACCGATGCCCTCCGGGTCCAGGCCCGGGAAGGCCGGGTCATGGCCTACCGGTTTAAAGGGAAACGTTTCGACTGCGGCAGCGTCGATGGTTTCGTCGCTGCCACCAATTTCTTCTATCGGATGGGGGAGAGCTGAGGGATTAGGTTGTCCGTTTTTTTAACTATCCCCGCGGTTGTTAAAGTTTTCGGTCCGATCAGCCGCCAAAGTGAAACCTAGATCCTGCAAGTGATCGTGCTATGTGAGTGTGAGCACTTGCAGGATCTAGGTGAAAGATGAGGTCTCGCTGGAAAGAGGGTTGAAATGCTGCGTGTTGTCACCGGAATCGTCATGTTCATCTCCGCCGTGGTCCTGATCTCCCTGACGCGATCCATCGATGAGGATGGGGTGGAGAGAGTCACTTCTTCGTCAATGGCAGTGCCGTTTTCGCCACCACCTGACGCAGTACGAAACTGGAATGGACCCCGCTGACCCCCTCGATCCGGGTGATCTTTTCCAGTAACAGCGCCTGATAGGCATCCATATCCGACACGATTACCTTGAGTTGGTAATCTGCTTCCTGCCCGGTTATCAGCAGGCACTCCAGAACCTCCGGCAGGGCACTGACTGTCGCCTCGAAATTGGCGAAGCGTTCTGGTGTGTGGCGGTCCATGGAGATGTGGATCAGGGCCAGCAGACTGAGTCCGAGCTTGCGCGCATCCAGGAGAGCCCGGTAGTCACTGATCACGCCACTTTCCTCCAGCGCCCGTACCCGCCGCAGGCAGGGTGACTGGGACAGACCGATACGCTCGGCCAGCGCCTGGTTGCTGATGCGGCCATCCTCTTGCAGCACCTCCAGAATCCTAAGATCGTAACGGTCGAGTTCCATCTGTTTGTCCAGATTTTGGTCGTGTAGCAATAAAATACCAAAAATAAGTAAAAATAAGCAATAAATATTAATTATTTTGGCGATTCATGGGTAACAACGCAAACACCTGCCACCCGTTCTGGCTTAATCTATAAGCCGTCCCCTATCCGGGACGCAGCGGGTCCAGGTTTACCCAGCCGGGATCCTGAACGAGTCGGTCTCACGAGGACTGGCAGGCCAAGTGCCCCCTATCCGGGGGTGAAGCCAAAAATTTCTTTATCACCTAGGTGCTGCATTGAATTGTCCATCTCTGAGGAACCGCCCGTGAAAACGTTCGATCATCGCAAATACCGTCCCGTACCAGCAGTACCGCTGGCCCGCCGGACCTGGCCTGGGCGTATCATTGAGAAAGCCCCCCGCTGGGCCAGTGTAGATCTGCGTGATGGAAATCAGGCCCTGCTGGAGCCGATGAGTGTGGGCCAGAAACGCAGGCTCTGGGGGTTGCTGGTGGGACTGGGTTTCAAGGAGATCGAGATCGGGTTCCCGTCGGCCAGTCAGCCGGACTATGACTTCGTCCGCTGGCTGATCGAGGAGGATCAGATCCCGGAGGATGTGACCGTGCAGGCGCTGGTGCAGGCCAGAGATGAGCTCGTAGCCCGCACCTTCGAGGCGCTCGAGGGGGCACCTCGGGCAATCGTCCATGTCTACAACTCCACCTCCACCGTGCAGCGGGAGCGGGTGTTCGGCAAGGATCGGGAAGGGATTACCGCCATCGCCCGGCATGGCGCGCAGCTGCTGCAGCGGGAGGCGGTAAAGTATCCGGAGACGGAGTGGGTGTTCCAGTATTCACCGGAGAGCTTCACCAGCACCGAGATGGCGTATGCCGTGGAGGTGTGTGAGGCGGTGCTGGACGTCTGGCAGCCGACGCCGGAGCAGCCCTGCATCATCAACCTGCCGGCTACGGTCGAGGTAGCCACCCCCAATCTGTTCGCCGATCAGGTGGAGTACTTCGCCACCCACATCAGCCGGCGTGACAGTATCATATTGTCGCTGCATACCCACAACGACCGAGGCTGTGCAGTCGCGGCGGCGGAACTCGCTCTGCTCGCGGGGGCTGATCGAGTGGAGGGGACCCTGCTCGGGAACGGTGAGCGCACCGGCAACATGGATATCGTCACCATGGCGATGAATCTTTACAGTCAGGGGGTGGACCCGGAACTCGACCTGTCCAACCCGGATGAGATCATCCAGGTGGTGACGGAGTGTACCGGGATCCCTCCGCACCCGCGCCACCCGTGGATCGGCGAACTGGTCTACACGGCCTTCTCCGGCAGCCACCAGGATGCCATCCGCAAGTGTCTGCACCTGCAGCAGCCGGGCGAACACTGGCAAGTGGCCTACCTGCCCATCGACCCGAAGGATCTGGGGCGTGACTATCAGGCGGTGATCCGGGTCAACAGCCAGTCGGGCAAGGGTGGGATCGCGTTCGTGCTGGAACGGGACTACGGGCTCAGCCTGCCCCGCTGGATGCAGGTGGAGCTGGCCCAGGTGGTGCAGCGCGTGAGTGAGCGCCAGGCCGGGGAGATCGACAGCGCTGCTATCCATGCCCTGTTTCTGGAGCGGTTCGTGGTGGACCAGGCGCCGCTGCGGTTGCGCGGCTACAGGCTGGACCGTGACCGCAACGATGCCATCGAGGTGAGCCTCGAGGAGGCAGATGGAGAGCTTGTGGTTCTGCAGGGGGCGGGGGAAGGGGCCATCTCCGCTTTTGTCGATGCCTGGGTGAGACACACCGGTCAGCAGCTCAACGTCATCGATTATCGTGAGCATGCGATCGGCGAGGGGACGGATGCGGAGGCGATTGCCTATGTCCTGCTCAATATCGACGGGGTGCGGGTGGCGGCGGCGGCCTTCGATCACGACACCGTCAGCGCCTCGCTCAAGGCGGTACTGTCGGCCCTGAATCAGGCGCGGACCCAGAGGAGGCGAGCGGCCTGACCAAAGCGTTCAGTAACTATTCAGTATTGCCCATGACCCCTAAATTCAGTGCTAAATCCCAATGTATGCTGAACAGTTACAGCGTAACCGTTCACTCCCCCTGCCGTTTTGAACCCCTCACCCTGAGGGAGAGGGGATTTTAGGAGGGGGGACTGAACGGTTACGTTACAGCGCGCGTTCCCACGCTCTGCATGGGAACGCGCCCCGCGCTCAGAGCCCCCCGGTGTCACACCTGTCATCGACCTGGAGGCCGGCTTCGGCCAGCTCCACTGCCCGGAACACGGCACGTCCCTTGTTCATGGTCTCCTTCCACTCCAGCTGGGGCAGGGAATCGGCCACGATGCCGGCGCCGGCCTGTATGTGCAGGGTGCCTCCCTTGATCACCGCCGTGCGGATGGCGATGGCGGTGTCCATGTTGCCGTTCCATGAGAGGTAGCCGACGGCGCCCGAGTAGATGCCCCGTTTTACCGGCTCCAGCTCGTCGATGATCTCCATCGCCCGGATCTTCGGTGCGCCGCTCACGGTGCCGGCCGGGAAGGTGGCGCGCAGTACGTCGATGGCGGTCATCCCCGGCTGCAGCCGCCCGGTGACATTGGAGACGATGTGCATGACGTGGGAGTAGCGCTCTACGATCATCCGGTCGGTGAGTTTCACGCTGCCGATCTCTGCCACCCGCCCGGCGTCGTTGCGGCCCAGGTCGATCAGCATCAGGTGCTCGGCCAGCTCCTTGGGGTCCGCCAGCAGCTCCTGTTCCAGCGCCAGATCCTCCTCCTCCGTGTGGCCCCGGCGGCGGGTGCCGGCGATGGGTCGCACGGTCACCTCTCCATCCTCCAATCGGGTCAGGATCTCCGGCGAGGAGCCGACCACATGAAACTCCCCCATATTCAGCAAGTACATGTAGGGCGAGGGGTTGAGCCCCCGCAGGGCGCGATAAAGGTCGAGAGGGGAGGCGTGGAACGGAATCGAGAGGCGCTGGGAGAGCACCACCTGCATACAGTCGCCCTCCAGGATGTACTCCTTGGTGCGCTCCACCGCCTGTTTGAAGCCCGCTTCTGTGAAACCCGAGATGAAGTGGGACTCGTCGATTCGGTTCGGCCGGCCGGTGGGCTGCGCTGGCAGGGGTGAGCGCATCCGTTGGACCACTTCCCGCAACCGCTTCTGGCCCGATGCATAGGTACCCCCGCTGACAGGGTCCACGTGAACGATCACATAGAGTCGCCCCCGCAGGTTGTCGAATACTACAATCTCGTCCGAGACCAGCAGTAGTATGTCCGGTGTGCCTATCGGGTCGGGGTTGGGGCAGCGGGCCAGTTTGGGCTCGATATAGCGAATGGTGTCATAGCCGAAATAACCCACCAGGCCGCCGGTGAACCGGGGCAGGTCGTCATGCTTTGCCACCCGGTAGCGCTGCTGGAAGGCCTCGATGAATGCCAGCGGATCCTGTTCCTCCCGCGTCTCCACCACGGCGCCGTCGGTCTTGATGGTAATGTGGTTGCCGTGCACGCTCAGCAGGGTTCGGCAGGGCAGGCCGATGATGGAGTAGCGCCCCCATTTCTCTCCGCCCTGGACCGATTCGAACAAGTAGGAGTAGGGGCCGTCCGCCAGCTTGATATAGGTGCTGAGGGGGGTGTCGAGATCGGCCAGGATCTCGCACATCAAAGGGATACGGTTATGACCTTCCCGGGCCAGTTTGTCGAAACGGTCAGGGGTCATCGCTCTCTCCGGATGGGGTTACAGAATCCCTTTCAGCTCGACGAAGGAGTCGATCACCGCATCCGGCTTCGCATCCTGGATGTCGTTGCCGTGGTTATAACCGTAACTGACGCAGATGATCTGGAAGCCGGCTGCCCGGGCCGCCTTTACGTCGCTGACCGAGTCACCCAGCATCAGGCACGTTTCGGGGGGGGTATCGAAATGCTCCGCGGCGTGCAGCAGGGGCAGGGGGTCCGGCTTCTTTCGCGGCAGGGTGTCGCCGCTGATGACGATGGCGAAGCGGTCGTAGACTCCCAGCGCTTCGAGCAGGGGCAGGGTGAAGCGGGCCGCCTTGTTGGTGATGCAGCCGATGGTGTAACCAGCGGAATCCAGGTAGTCGAGCCCCTCGCTCACACCGGGATAGAGCCGGGAACGCTCGCCATTGTGGCGGTCGTAGAGTTCGACGAAGAGGGGGTAGGCCCGTTCGAACCCGACCTCGTCGGGCTCACCATCGAGCTGCCCGGTCAGGGCGCGCTTTACCAGCCGTTCGACGCCGTTGCCTACCCAGTCCCGCACCCGTGCCTCGCCCCAGGGTTCACGACCGATCTGCTCCATCATGCCATCCACGCAGAAGGTGAGGTCGGGCACGCTGTCCACCAGGGTGCCGTCGAGATCGATCATGATCAGTTTTGGTTTTTTGATTGTCATCGTCTTGTCTGGGTTTTCGCTCTGATAATCTATAAGCTTGCAGAAGTAGATCCAGTCTGACGAACTGGAATTACGTGTGAGCGGATCGTTTATCCCGGTCGCTGGTCGAGCAGGCTAAACTTTTGCCAGCTGGTCGCGCATCTGCTGGATGACGGTGTCGTACAGGTGGGGATCGGAATCGTTGGCTTTGCCAAAGATGCCGGAACCGGCGACGAAGGTGTCTGCGCCGGCGGCTGCAATCTCGGCAATGTTGTCGACCTTGGCGCCACCATCGATCTCAAGGCGGATCTCCAGGCCCGACTCGTCGATCCGTTTACGGCATTCGCGCAGCTTGTCCAGCGCGGCCGGGATGAAGCTCTGGCCGCCAAACCCCGGGTTGACGGACATGATCAGGATCATGTCGGTCTTGTCCATCACATAATCCAGGTGACTCAACGGGGTGGAGGGGTTGAACACCAGCCCGGACTTGCAGCCCTGTTCCCGGATCAGCTGCAGGGAACGGTCGATGTGTTCACTGGCCTCCGGGTGAAAGGTGATGTAGGTGGCCCCTGCCTTGGCGAAGTCAGGGATGATGCGGTCCACCGGCTTGACCATCATGTGTACGTCCACGGGGGCGGTGATACCGTGCTTGCGCAGGGCCTCGCATACCAGCGGGCCGATGGTCAGATTCGGTACGTAGTGGTTGTCCATGACATCGAAATGCACGAAGTCGGCACCGGCCGCCAGTACATTGTCCACCTCTTCCCCGAGTTTGGCGAAATCCGCCGAAAGGATGGAGGGAGCGATTTTGTAGTCTGCCATGATGGTTCTCCTGGGACGGGTATTACCGGTATTAAGAATATTAGAAACTACCAACTCTACCTCAATCGGTTGTTTTTTTCACGTCTCTGGCGATGTGGGCCAGCAATACTCAATATGGAGTCGGAATATGCGTAACGCT
This sequence comes from Sedimenticola sp., assembly GCA_030619405.1. Lineage (GTDB taxonomy): Bacteria > Pseudomonadota > Gammaproteobacteria > Chromatiales > Chromatiaceae > JAUXBK01. The sequence continues at coordinate 11,772 of JAUXBK010000028.1, forward strand.
TTTTTTGCACAGATGGGTTGGCGCCTTCTGTTCGTTGGTTTGCTGTGGCTGTTGGCCGGGTGGAGCCTGGCCTCGGACCGGGTACGGGAGCAGCGCATCGCCAACGAGATAGAGGATGCGATCGTGGTGGGGGACCCGCTGTGGTTGAAGGCAGGCGACACGGAGTTTCTGGCTATCCACACCCCCGCCGAAAAAGGGCCTGTGCGGGGCGGGGTGATCATTCTGCATGGGCGGGGGGCGCACCCGAACTGGGTCGATGTGGTGCAGCCGTTGCGTTCCATCCTTCCGGCTCATCGCTGGGAGACCCTGTCGTTGCAGATGCCGGTGACGGCTGTGGACGCGCCCGGTGGCGCCTGGGCCGGGCTGATACCAGAGGCTACACCCCGTATCATGGAAGGCATCGAATTCTTTCGTCAGCGGGGCATAAACAACCTGATACTGATAGGGCACAGCCTGGGGGCGCGGATGGCGGTGGAGTTCGAGGCCGCCGCCGCACCCCCGGAGATCGAGGCCCTGGTTGCAGTCGGCCTGCCAGCGGACCGCAAAGAGCGGGACGGTGGCACCCTCGGTGGTTTGAGGCGGATCCGGGTGCCGGTGCTGGATATCTATGGCAGCCGGGATATTCCTCGGGTACGCGATACTGCCCGGTTACGCGCGATTGCGGCCCGGGCGGGAGGTAACAGTGCTTATACCCAGGTGGAGATCGCGGGCGCGGATCACTTCTTTCTGGGTCTGGATGCGATGCTGGTGGCGAGGGTGCAGGGCTGGATCGCCAGGTTCGGGGGGGCGGGCCCGATGGCGCTGCCCAGCGGCAGCGAAGGAGAGACCATAGAGGTGCCTCCTCCCGCTCAATGAGGGTGGGAAAACCAGAATATGATGTTGGCCAGACGTTGGCTTTCCCTGTTTTTTATCGGGTGGAGCAGTGCGAACCGAATTCATATCGAGAAAAAATTTGCACCAGTTCTCACTCCAGACTAGAGTCGTACGTGCGCAAGCCCTTAGGTCAGATAAGGCGGCGGAAGCTGCATAACTGGCACCTGATGAATCCCCGGATTCAGCTGGGGAAGAAAATTTAGAAAAACCTCATCTACAACATCAAAGGAATATCGTATCTTATGAAGAAAATCCATGTTATCGCTTCAGCCATGGCAGTTTGCACGCTGCTCTCCAGCGCCGTCTTTGCCGGTTCCACACTGAATTCGGTCAAGAAGAAGGGATTCGTCCAATGCGGTGTAAACACCGGCGTACCGGGTTTCGCCACTACCGATGACAAGGGTAACTGGAAGGGGATCGATGTAGACGTCTGCCGTTCTGTGGCCGCCGCTGTTTTCGGTGATGCCTCGAAAGTGAAATATACTCCGCTCACCGCAAAGGAGCGTTTTACCGCCCTGCAGTCTGGTGAGATCGACATGCTCTCCCGCAATACTACCTGGACCCTGACCCGCGACTCTTCGCTGGGGCTCAACTTCGCCGGCGTCAACTACTATGATGGACAGGGTTTTCTGGTCAAAAAGAGCCTGGGGGTGAAGAGCGCCATGGAGATGGATGGGGCCTCCTTCTGCATCCAGGCCGGTACCACTACTGAGCTGAACCTGGCCGACTATTTTCGCGCCAACAAGATGTCCTACACCCCCATCACCTTCGACAAGTCTGCCGAGACGGCGCAAGCCTTCGATGCAGGCCGTTGCGATGCCCTCACCTCTGACCAGTCCCAGCTCTATGCCCTGCGTATCCAGCTGAAAGACCCCGACAGTGCCATGGTGCTGCCCGAGGTGATCTCCAAGGAACCCCTCGGCCCCGTGGTGCGTCAGGGTGACGATGACTGGTTCAATATCGTACGCTGGTCCCTGTTCGCCATGCTCAATGCCGAGGAGTACGGCGTCAACTCCGAGAATGTGGACCAGCTGGCTGCCACCAGCAAGGACCCCAATGTTCGTCGCCTGCTGGGCCTCGAGGGCATCAAAGGTAAGGGCCTGGGCCTGCGTGACAATTGGGCTGCTATCATCATCAAGCAGGTAGGCAACTACTCTGAGTCGTTCGAGCGCAACGTCGGCCTGGACAGCCCGCTGAAGATCTCACGTGGTCTCAACGCACTGTGGAGCCAGGGTGGCCTCCAGTATGCCCCGCCGATCCGCTGAAGATTGCGCACTATCCGGGCCACGGGTTCCCCGTGGCCCGAACTCCGGTAACACCCAATCCAAGCTGGCACTGTACAGACAGGCTCATGGTGATCCGCCTCCGATCGGTGCCGCAACAGAAAGATCGATGGGCTTATGGCCGCTGAGCAACAGGTAAAATCCCCACCGGCGAAAGCAGCACTCTGGCGACGGCCGGTATTCCGGTCAACACTGTTCCAGACGCTGCTGGTCCTGGCACTCGTATCCTTCGGGTATTTCCTGTTCAACAATACGCTGCACAACCTGGAGCAGCGGGGCATCAGTACCGGTTTCGGTTTTCTCTCCCAGGAGGCCGGGTTCGGGATCGTGATGACCCTGATTCCCTTCAGTGAACTCAGCAGTTACTGGGATACCTTCCTTGTCGGGTTGCTCAACACACTGCTGGTCTCCGGACTAGGCATCTTGTTCGCCACGCTCATCGGGTTCACCATGGGTGTGGCGCGTCTCTCCCGGAACTGGCTGGTCTCCAGGATGGCGGCGGTCTATATTGAGACCTTTCGCAACATCCCCCTGCTGCTGCAGATCATGTTCTGGTATTTCGCCGTGCTGCAGCCGCTGCCTGGGCCACGTCAAAGTATCAATGTCACGGACATGCTGTTTCTCAACAACCGTGGCCTCTATCTGCCGGCCCCGGTATTCGAGCCTGGCTTCGAGTGGGTGATGGCGGCACTCGCGATCGCCATTGCCATCGTTTTCTCCACGCTGCGCTGGATGCACAAAAAACAGGAACAGACGGGGCAGATCTTTCATACCATCTCTATCTCCCTGGGTATACTCATCTGCCTGCCCCTGCTGACCTTTCTCATCACAGGCTTACCCGTCTCCTGGGATATGCCGGAACTGAAGGGCTTCAACTTCAAGGGGGGAATGGTGGTGATCCCCGAGCTGGCAGCCCTGCTGCTGGCGCTGAGTATCTACACCGGAACCTTTATCGCGGAGGCGGTGCGTTCGGGGATCCTGGCGGTCAGTCATGGGCAGACCGAAGCAGCCTACGCACTGGGTCTGCGGCCGGGAACGACCCTGCGGCTAGTGGTGATCCCGCAGGCCATGCGGGTGATCATTCCGCAGCTGACCAGTCAATATCTGAATCTGACCAAGAACTCCTCACTGGCAACCGCAGTCGGCTACCCTGACCTGGTGGCGGTATTTGCAGGGACCACACTGAACCAGACCGGGCAGGCGGTGGAGGTAATCGCCATGACCATGGCGGTCTATCTGCTCATCAGTCTGATCATCTCCATGTTTATGAACTGGTACAACAAGCGTAAGCAACTGGTGGAGCGGTAGCCATGTCCTCTGTACATACACCGCTCCCTGACCTCCCGCCTCCGATTACTAATGTTGGGGTCATCGGCTGGCTGCGTCAGAACCTCTTTTCGTCGTGGCTCAACAGCTTCTGGACCCTGTTGGCCATCTGTCTGATCTATCTGACGATCCCACCCCTGATCAATTGGGCCGTTATCGATGCCAACTGGCTCGGTGACTCCCGGGCGAGTTGTGACGCCAATCAGAGCGGTGCCTGCTGGGTGTTCATCTTGGCACGTTTCGACCAGTTCATGTACGGTTTCTACCCCGAGTCCGAGTATTGGCGCGTCAACCTTGCGGGTATCCTGCTGCTGTCGATGATGGCACCCCTGTTCCTCGAGCGCTTTCACTACAAGGCGTGGCTCGCCGCTGCCATACTTTTCGTTTACCCGATGGTCGCCTACTATCTCTTTGCCGGGGGTCTCTTCGGGCTGATGGATGTCGAGACCTCCAGATGGGGTGGCCTGATGCTGACCCTGATCCTGTCGGGCGTGGGTATCGTGGCATCGCTTCCCATCGGTATCGTGCTGGCTTTGGGGCGTCGTTCCAAGATGCCCATCGTGAAATCGGTGAGCATCGTGTTCATCGAGCTGTGGCGTGGTGTTCCGCTGATTACCGTGCTGTTCATGGCGTCAGTGATGCTGCCCCTGTTTCTGCCTGAGGGGACCCACTTCGATAAGCTGCTCAGGGCGATGATCGGTATCGTGCTGTTCCAGTCAGCCTATATGGCCGAAGTGGTGCGCAGTGGCTTGCAGGCGATACCCAGGGGGCAGTATGAGGCGGCCCAGGCACTGGGTCTGAGTTACTGGAAGAGCATGGGGCTGATCATCCTGCCCCAGGCGTTGAAACTGGTGATCCCCGGCATCGTTAACACCTTTATCGCGCTGTTCAAGGACACCACGCTGGTGCTGATCATCGGGCTGTTCGATCTGTTGGCCATGATCCAGGCGGGTTTCGTGGATGCAAAATGGCTCGGCTTCGCCATTGAAGGCTATGTCGTCGCGGCCCTGATCTACTGGATATTCTGTTTCAGCATGTCTCGCTACAGTCAGTCGCTGGAGAAGAAGCTGCGCACCGGCCACGCAGGTTAACATAGTGTCTACCAAGAAAGAGTTGGAGATTTGAGAATGTCTGAATTCGATACCAATAAGGTGGCGATCTCCGTCTCCGATCATGTCATGATCGAGATCCGGGGGATGCACAAATGGTATGGCGAATTTCATGTGTTGAAAGATATCGACCTGACCGTGAAAAAGGGTGAGCGAATCGTGGTCTGTGGCCCTTCGGGATCTGGAAAGTCGACCTTGATCCGTTGTATCAACCGGCTGGAGGAGCACCAGCGGGGCGACATCATCGTCGATGGCGTGGAACTGACCGATGACCTGAAACACATCGATCAGATCCGCAAAGAAGTAGGCATGGTATTTCAGCACTTCAATCTCTTTCCTCACCTGACGGTGCTGGAGAATTGCTGCCTGGCCCTGATCTGGGTGCGCAAGATGCCCCGCAAGGAGGCGGAGGCGGTTGGCATGCAACACCTGGAGAAAGTCAGGATCCCGGAGCAGGCGAAGAAGTATCCGGGGCAGCTCTCCGGCGGCCAGCAGCAGCGCGTGGCGATCGCCCGGAGTCTCTGTATGAGTCCCAATATCATGCTGTTCGACGAGCCCACCTCGGCTCTCGATCCGGAGATGATCAAGGAGGTGCTGGACACCATGATCGAACTGGCGGAGAGCGGCATGACCATGCTCGTAGTGACCCACGAGATGGGTTTTGCCAAAACCGTGGCCAATCGGGTGATCTTCATGGATGAAGGCGAGATCATCGAGGGGAACGATCCCGAGAGCTTTTTCAGCAATCCCCAGTCGGACCGCACCAAGCTGTTTCTCAGTCAGATCATGTAG
>JAUXBK010000232.1 GCA_030619405.1 Sedimenticola sp.
ATGGTCTCAGCTTCGAGGAGACTCGGCGACTGCTCCATATCAACCCCTATGTGCAGGACGACGACAGCGGGAAAGATTACTCAAGAAAAATCCGCCCGCTCGAGAAAGCAGCCGTCGACTGATACCGCCTGCTGAGCCGCAGCTCTGCCCCGGGGCGCCACCCCGACCGGGGAAGCTCAGCTATCCGGGGGTGGACAAGAAGCAGAAGGCGAGGATGGATCGACGTTCCAAAGGAGTTTAGTTGACTCATGAGCATGAGTCAACTAAACTCCTTCCTATGAGTAAACGACTGCAGGTATTATTCGATGACCGCGAGTACGAGGCCTTACAGGCGGTCGCGCGCACCCAGCACATGACCATGGCCGAGTGGGTCAGGCAGACCCTGCGTTCGGCTCGCCGGGAACAACCTTTGGAGATGGTGCGCTCCAAGCTCGATGCGATCGAGGAGGCCATGACCCATGAGTTTCCAACGGGAGATATCGAGCAACTGTTGGAGCAAACGGAACAGGGTTATGGTCAGGGATTGAGCGAGTGATCTTTGTCGATGCCAATATCCCGATGTATCTGATTGGGCGATCACATCCCAATAAGGAACGTGCAAAAGTTCTGCTCGAAGAATTGATTGGCAAACGACAGGTTTTGGTCACTGATGTCGAGGTGTTTCAGGAAATTTTACACCGCTACGCGGCGATTCAGCGCCGGGATGCGATCGACCCGGCTTTCACCCTGTTACATGGTATTGTCGATCGGGTATTTGATTTTGGGATGCCTGAAGTGATGGCGGCCAAGGAGTTGTTGGCTACGGCCAATGGCATTTCGGCCCGTGACGCCCTGCATGTGGTCATCCTGAAAGCCGCTGGGGCTACGCAAATATTGAGTTTTGACAAGGGCTTTGATGCTATCGCCGGGGTCAGTCGGATTTACTGACTCGTCGCGATGTAAGGAGTAAGGCCCTCCGCCCTGGAATGGCGTCCTGGAAGGAGAGCGCGTGGGTCGTGGTAGCTGCGTTGGCTGGGGGACAGGCCTTCTTTGAGGTCGGTCACGAACACCAGCGGGAACTCCAGGCCCTTGGCCGCGTGCAGGGTCATCAACTGCACCCCGGACTGGTCGTCGCTGCGCTCGCCGGCGTCGAGGACCGCGTGCGCCAGGAACAGGTCCAGGTCGGTGGCGTTGTCTTCGTCTTCGGTGCCGGCATCGGCGGCGGCCTCGTAGTCGAACTGCCGCGCCGCGGCGACCAGCTCGGCGAGGTTGTCGGATATGGCCCAACCCGAACCGGCCCGCCGCTCCCCTTGGGGCTCCCACGCAAAGCGTGGGAGCCAGGTTAAGGTTTTCCTAGGTCCTAGGTCCTAGTCTTCCCCCTTCCGCTGAAACCGCTTCGTCAGCTCCTGCTGCACGTTGCCCGGAACCGGGTCGTAGTGGCTGAAGGAGATCTCATAGCTGCCCTCACCGCCAGTGATGGACTTGAGCTTCGAGCTGTAGTCCTCCAGTTCCGACAGGGGCACCAGGCCGCTGATCACCATGTGGGTACCGGCCCCCGCATCGGTGTTGCTGACCCGGCCGCGTCGGGTGGAGAGGTCGGCGGTGATGTCGCCCATGGCATCCCCCTGCACCGTCACCCGGATGTTGACGATCGGTTCCAGTACCATTGGACGTGCCTTCAGGAGGGCCTCCTGAAATGCCTTCTTGCCGGCAGTGACGAATGCGATCTCCTTGGAATCCACGGCGTGGTACTTGCCTTCATAGACGGTTACCCGGATATCCTGGACCGGGTAGCCGGCGATGAATCCATCCTCCATCGCCTGCAGCACCCCCTTCTCCACCGCCGGGATGAACTGGCCTGGGATGACACCGCCCTTCACCTCGTCGACGAACTGGAAACCCTCGCCACGCGCCAGTGGCTCTATCCGCAGGAACACCTCACCGAACTGACCGGCACCACCGGTCTGCTTCTTGTGGCGGTGGTGTCCCTCGGTGGCGGCACTGATGGTTTCCCGGTAGGGGATGCTCGGAGGACGGGTATCCACATGCACGTTATAGCGCTGTTCCAGCTGTTCCAGGACGATACGCAGGTGCAGATCACCCATGCCGCGGATCACCGTCTCGTTGACCTGGTGGTCGTGCTCCACCCGCAGGCAGGGGTCTTCCGACTCCAGCTTGCGCAGGGCGTCAGAGAGCTTCTGGTCGTCGCTGCGGTTGCGGGGGATCAGGGCCAGCCCGAACAGGGGCATGGGATAGCTCTCGGGCTGCAGATGCAGGTGATCCTCGTCGTGGGAGTCGTGCAGCACCGCATCCCGGAACACCTCCTCGACCCGGGCCAGGGCGCAGATATCGCCCGGGACCGCCCGTTTCATATCAGCCTGCTCTTTACCCTGGAGTCGCAGCAGATGGGCCACCTTGATGGGTTTTCGCGCTTCGCCGATAAACAATTGACTGTTGGGTATGATGGTGCCCTGATAGATGCGGATCAGCGCCAGCCGTCCCCGGAACGGATCATTGCTGATCTTGAACACATGGGCAATGGCATGTTTGTCCGGGTCTGCAGTCACCTCGACCGGTACCGCATCATCCTCTTCGCCCTTGAGGAAGTGGGGGGGGTTGCCCTCAGTGGGGTCCGGCATCAGTTTCACCATCACCTCCAGCAGCTGATCGATACCGGCGCCGCTTTTGGCAGAGACGAAACAGATCGGGACCAGATGGCCCTCTCTCAGCGCCTGTTCGAAGGGGTCGTGCAGCTGTTCCGGGTTCAGCTCCTGGCCCTGTTCCAGGTAGATCTCCATCAGTTCCTCATCCACCTCCACCACCTGGTCGATGATGTTGGTGTGGGCGTCGGCGACGGAGGAGAAGAGGGTGTCACCGCCGTCAGGGGTGAAGAAACAGTCGATCACACCGTCGCCCGCCGCATTGGGCAGGTTCAGTGGCAGGCACTCGTCACCGAAGGTTTCACGGATCTGGCCGACCAGACCCGCCAGGTCCGCGTCCGGAGAGTCGATCTTATTGACGATGATCAGCTGGCAGCGCTCGTCCTCCCGGGCGTGCTCCATCATGGTCAGTGCGGCCGGTTCGATACCCGCTTCTGCGTTGATCACCACGGCCGTGGTCTCTGCCGCCTGAAACACGCTGAAAGCGCGGCCGAAGAAGTCGTTCAGTCCTGGGGTGTCGAGGAGGTTGATATGTTTGTCATCCCGCTCCAGCCAGGCCAGTGCGGAGTCGAGGGAGTGCTGATATTTCTTCTCTTGGGGATCGAAGTCGCAGGTGGTGTCGCCAGTTTCGATGTTGCCCTGGTTGTCGATGGTACCGGCACGATACAGCAGGGCCTCGACCAGCGTCGTTTTACCGGCGCCTGACTGGCCCACCAGGGCGATATTCCGGATATCGTGGGTGGTGTATGCAGGCATTTTTTCTTCTCCTCAGGGATGTCAGTGATTGCTGTTGCAGATATGCAAAATTTAAGCTTGTTACCTAGATCCTGCAAGTGATCGTGCTTACAGAGTGCAAGATATTGATTCGTAGAGCGAATTTGCGACCGAGTGGAATCCTTATTGTGATTTCCGAGGGAGCAAATATCGCTATACGG
>JAUXBK010000139.1 GCA_030619405.1 Sedimenticola sp.
ACTGCGATGCAGTTGGTGTATAGATATCGTGCTATTCGTTGGTGAAATCGCAATGCTTTTGTACAAGATATGTTGAAAATTTGGAATATGATTCCATGTCTATTTTTTCAGAAAAATGATCCAATCGCTAAAATCAACGGTATATTGCCAGTTAGGTTACGCTGCCACGCTGATAGCGTTGGTCCCAGTGCCTCGAACCTAGTACCTCGAACCTAGTACCTCAAATGCAGCGACTGCTCGAGACACTTTCGACGCTTCCCATTCCGGGCCATTACTGGATAGCCTACAGTGGTGGCCGGGATTCCCATGTGCTGCTGCACGCTATGGCTGGCCTGCGTGACCGGCTGCAGGCGCCTCTCTCTGCTGTACACATCGATCATGGCCTGCAACCCGGCGCGGCCGATTGGGCCGAACACTGTCGGACTATCTGCCGGCAGCTTCGACTTCCCCTCGATGTCATCCCGTTGGAACTGCAACCGGAGAAGGGGCGCAGCCTGGAGGAGCAGGCGCGTCAGGCGCGTTATCGGGCCCTTTCCGGGGTGATGGGGCCGGGAGATATGCTGTTGACCGCCCATCACCAGGAGGATCAGGCAGAGACGGTGCTGCTGCAGCTGCTGCGGGGGGCGGGGCCGGCCGGGCTCGCCGCCATGCCCCTGCTGGCGGAATTTGGCCCCGGCTATCACGCCAGACCCCTGCTGGAGCAGCCACGATGGTTGCTGGATGAGTATGCGCAGACCAATGAACTGGTCTGGGTGGAGGACCTCAGCAATCAGGAGACCGGCTTCGATCGCAACTACCTGCGCCGGGAGGTGATGCCGCTGCTGACAGAACGCTGGCCCTCTATGGGTCGCACTCTTGCTCGCAGTGCCCGCCATTGTGCCGAGGCACAGGGGCTGATCGACGAGATCGCCGGGCGGGATCTGCAGCGCCTACTGGGCCCGGAGGGCGATACCCTGTCGCTGACGGGGCTGATGTCGCTGCCGGCACCCAGAGGCAGGGCGGTCCTGCGGGCCTGGATCAGAGGCGCAGGTTTTCAACTACCCGACACGGCCAGACTGGACCGGATCCTGACGGAGATGGGCGGCGCAGCGCCAGAGCGAAATCCTCTGATCCACTGGCCCGGTGTGGAAGTGAGACGCTACCGGAACCAGCTTTACATCATGCCACCGATGAAGAGGATCGATCCCCATCTGTGGTTGCCATGGGACGGACGACTGGCACTGGAACTCCCGGCCGGTCTGGGTCGTTTGCGCACTGCTTCCGGCAAAGGGGGGTTGTCGCCTCGATATTGGGAGCAGGGTCGGATCCAGGTAAGATTACGGCACCGCGGCGAGCGGATACAACTGCCTGGCAGAAACCACTCCCACAGCCTCAAGAATTTCTTTCAGCAGCGGGCTGTGCCCCCCTGGCAGCGGGGCCGAATCCCTTTTGTCTATATCGATGACCAGCTGGCAGCGGTTGCAGACCTGGCCCTGTGCCGGCCCTTTGTCGTGAGAGAGTGGGAGCTTGGTATGCACATACAATGGGACAGATGAAGGGGGTCAGGCACCGGAGATACCCCCTTTCAGTACATGCACATCGAACCCCAACTGGCTGAGCAGGAAGGCGCCTGCAGAACTCCTTTGGCCAGTGTCACAGTAAAGGACATAGGGCTTTTTTTTGTTCAGGGTAGCAGCTCTCTCCCGCAGCTGGTGCAATGGAATGTTGACTGTGTTGGGCAGACCGGAGTTACGAAATTCGCTTTCCAGTCTGACATCCACCCGAATCGCCCCCTCAGCGATGAGGTCAGTGGCAGCTTGGGCAGTGACCCAGTTCAGCAGGGGTTGTTCCAACAGTTCGGTAAAGTCCTCTTTCGACAGCCGCATCAGGCGGCCATCGGTCAGCATGGTGACCCTGGCATTGCGCGGGGCGTTCGAGATCAGTGCCTCTTCACCGAAGCTGCTGCAGTTCGCCAGTTCTGCCAGGACATTTTCGCCACTGCCCACCGGCCGGGAAACCTTGCACCGGCCCTCCCTGATGATGTAGTAGAAGTCACCCGGTTCACCCAACTCGACCACGATGCTGCCTGCGCTGGCATGTATCTCCTCCATGCGTGAGAACAGGGATTGGATATTGACGGCTGGCAGGTTCAGAAAGGGCCTGCTGCGCAGCAGGCATATCATCCACTCGCTCTCCGCTGCATCCGGGCCGGACGGTGTATCGCTGGATGACGCTGAGAAGGTGCGATCTGGAGAGAACTGATCCCAGGTCAGAAGCTTCTCCAACAACTGGGTATCGACCCGGGCCAGGGTGGCGTTCTCCGATATCACCTCAGCGCGGAACTGCCGGGGTTTGAAGTTGGCCAGGGCGTAGAGTGCCTCTTCGTTACCTGCGCTGATATAAGATTCCTGGCCGTTTTCCGTAGTTTCACTGATCTCACCGGAAAGCAGAAACACAGAATCTGTATCATGATCTCCGATGTCGAACACCACGTCGCCCCGGTTCAGCTGCTCTACCCGGGTGTTTTCTGCCAGGTGGAGCAGGCTGTCATCGTAGAGTGCGTTGATCGGAATCAGGGTTCTGAACTTGTTAAGATCCAGATCCATGTCGGGTTTTCCCCTTCAGTGGCAGATATTCAGTATCTGGTTAATCTGCAAAAATAGCATATTGCGGACACCAAGCCTGACAGTGCCGGAAAAAGTGTGATCAGGTCAACAGTTTTCGCAGGGGATGATGTGTTGTAAGATGCGGGATTACGTCTGACACCAGGTGGGTCATGCAGGACATCAATCCGATTACCAATAAAATCAGTGAATTGAGGGAGCGTTCCCATTCCCTTAGGGGGTATCTTTGACTATGACGGGAAGCGTGAGCGGCTGACGGAGGTCCTGCGTGAGCTCGAAGACCCGGGTGTCTGGGCCAGGCCGGAGATGGCCCAGGCGCTGGGACAGGAACGGGCTTCCCTGGAGACGGTCGTACTGACCCTGGATAAACTGGGGAACGGGCTCGACGATGCCGCCGGCCTGTTGGAAATGGCGGTGGAGGAGGGGGATGAAGCGATCGTCGATGCGGTGGCGGCGGATCTGGAAGGGTTTGACAAGAGGGTCTCCGGGCTCGAGTTCCAGCGAATGTTTTCCGGAGAGATGGATGCCAGCAATGCGTTTCTGGATATCCAGGCAGGTTCGGGGGGTACCGAGGCCCAGGACTGGGCAGAAATGCTGCTGCGTATGTATCTGCGCTGGGGTGAACGACACAGTTTCAAGACCGAACTGATGGAGGTTTCACCGGGGGAAGTGGCGGGCATCAAATCGGCAACGGTACGTTTCAATGGTCCCTATGCCTTCGGCTGGCTGCGCACCGAGATCGGCGTTCATCGTCTGGTCAGGAAATCGCCGTTCGACTCCGGCAACCGGCGTCATACCTCTTTCGCCGCGGTCTTCGTGTCACCCGAGATCGATGACTCGATCGAGGTGGAGATCAATCCGGCTGACCTGCGTATCGATGTGTACCGGGCCAGTGGTGCAGGTGGCCAGCACGTCAACCGAACCGAGTCAGCGGTGCGTATTACACACTTGCCGACTAATCTCGTGGTGCAGTGCCAGAACGACCGCTCTCAACACAAGAATAAGGATCAGGCCATGAAACAGTTGAAGGCCAAGTTGTACGAGTTCGAGGTGCAGAAGCGTAACGCCAGCCAGAAAGAGATCGAGGAGAGCAAGTCTGACATCGGCTGGGGCAGCCAGATTCGTTCTTATGTACTGGACCAGTCCCGGATCAAAGATCTACGCACCGGCGTCGAGACCGGTAACACCCAGGCCGTGTTGGATGGTGGCCTGGATCAATTCATCGAGACCAGTCTCAAGAGTGGGCTATAAGGCAATATTGCCATCGATATCCATGAAGCCCCTAATATTCGGGTACTCCACGCAATGAATGAAGACGAGAACAAGCTCATCACCCGGCGGCGAGAGAAACTGCAGCACATCCGTGAGCGTGGCATCGCTTTCCCCAACGACTTCCGACGTAACGTGATGGCGGGAGAATTGCACGCTGAATACGATGAAAAGAGCGCCGAGGAGCTCGGAGAACTTGGGGTTCGGGTGAAGGCGGCGGGTCGTATGATGAGCCGTCGCATCATGGGTAAGGCGAGCTTTGCCCACCTGCAGGATATGTCCGGTCGAATTCAACTTTTCGTGCAGCGGGATGCACTGCCAGAGGGGTTCTACAACCAGCAGTTCAAGAAAGAGTGGGATATCGGTGATATCATCGGGGCCGAGGGACAGTTGTTCAAGACCAGGACCGGCGAGCTCTCTATCCGATGCGATGATATCCGCCTGTTGACCAAGTCCCTGCGGCCGCTGCCGGAAAAGTTCCATGGGCTCACCGACCAGGAGCAGCGCTATCGCCAGCGTTACCTGGATCTGATCATGAACGAGGCATCTCGGAAAGCATTCCGGGTGCGCATTCGGATCGTGCAGTTCCTGCGTCGCTTTCTCGATGATCACGGTTTCCTGGAAGTCGAGACGCCCATGATGCAGGCCATACCCGGTGGTGCGGTCGCCCGTCCCTTCGTTACCCACCACAATGCCCTGGATATGCAGCTGTTTCTGCGTGTTGCTCCGGAACTCTATTTGAAACGTCTGGTGGTCGGTGGGTTCGAGCGGGTCTATGAGATCAACCGAAACTTTCGTAACGAAGGGCTCTCCACCCGGCATAACCCCGAATTTACCATGCTGGAGTTCTATCAGGCCTATGCGGACTATCGCGACCTGATGGACCTGACCGAAGAGATGCTGCGAACCCTGGCACTGGAGATTCACGGTAGCACCACCCTGGTCTATCAGGGGAATGACTACGACTTCGGCAAGCCTTTCGCTCGCATGACTGTCAAACAGTCCATTCTCCACTTCCACCCGGAGATATCGTCGGGGACACTGGATGATCTGGGGGGCGCGCGGGCTCTTGCGGAGCGGCTGGAGATCCCGCTCAAGGAAAGTTATGGTCTGGGCAAGATTCAGATCGAGATCTTTGAAAAGATCGTCGAGTACCAGTTGATGAATCCCACGTTCATCACTGCCTACCCGACCGAAGTGTCACCGCTGGCCCGGCGCAACGATGATGATCCATTTGTGACCGATCGCTTCGAGTTCTTCGTCGGTGGCCGGGAGATCGCCAACGGCTTTTCAGAGCTGAACGATGCAGAGGATCAGGCCGAGCGGTTTCGCAGCCAGGTGGAGGAGAAGGAGGCGGGCGATGAGGAGGCGATGCACTTCGATGCGGATTATATCCGTGCCCTGGAGCACGGTATGCCCCCCACCGCCGGTGAGGGAATCGGTATCGACCGGTTGGTGATGCTGTATACCGATGCCCCTTCCATCCGGGATGTGCTGCTGTTTCCGCACATGCGCTCGGAGTAGGGTCAGCCGTCGTCCGGCAGGCGGCACTGGTTGAGGAGGGCCTCCAGGCCGATCTCTTCGGCATATGCCTTGAGCGCCTTGGGGCGAGGGCCTTTCTCTTTCACCTCGAACACTTTGTCCGGTTCTGCAGGCACATTGGCGTAGCGGCCGGCGGGGATCTTGATCGTCCGTCTGGGTTTGGCACGCCGTTTGCGGCTCTTAACCGCCTTTTTCTTTTTGGTCGGGCTGACCGGTTCGCGCTTATTGGTATCCTTGGACTGCTCGCGCTCGACCCGGGTGACGATACGGCGGACATCCTTGAAGAAACAACGAACGAATGACTCGAAGCTCAGGTCTGCCTGTGTCAGGGTGGAGAGCAGCTGCTCGTGCGCCAGGTCCAGGGTCTCCCGTTCTTTTTTCTCGCGCTCCAGCTCCTCTTCCAGAGAGGCCAGTTGGGAACGCAGGGACTCGATTTTTTTCTCGCGTTGAGTAATCATAGCTTTAAGTGCTTTGTTGATAGATTGGAAGCAAGTAATTCTATCTTTTTTCAGACCATTACGCCAATATATTGCCTTTAGAGGAAGACCGCCCTGATGCCTTCCATGTCCTCGGCGACGCCTTCGATCTCGATCATCTCGATCTCGGGTTCTATCCCAACCTTCTGAAATGATTTGACCTGCGACCAGCCTGCCTGGTGGTGGTCACTCAGGGTCTGCAGCCGGGCTACTAATACCACATCCACATAGTCTGCCTCGGGGCCCCCATCGTAGTTCAGATTCTGGTAGTTCTCTGCCACCCGTATCAGAGTTTCGGGAAAATCCCAGGCTTCCAGAATCTGTTTGCTGATGATCGGGCTCAGGTTGAACACCAGGTTGTCCAGCCGCTCTTCGTCGCACATGAACTCAGCGTAGGATTCGGCCAGGGTCAGGATCGGCAGGCTGCCGATATTGTGGATCAGTCCCGCCAGCATCGCCTGCTCCTTGTCCAGGCGAGGCAGACTCTGGGCCAGAATCCGGCTGAACGCCGCCACCTGTACGCTCTCTTCCCAGAGGGTGCGCAGACGTTTGTCGAGGAGATCCGAAGTGGCTTGGAAAATCTGCTTCATGGCCAGGCTGATCACCAGGCTACGCACCAGTTTCAAGCCCAGGCGGGTAACTGCCATCTGAATGTTGTCGATAGCCACACGCGCCCGATACAGAGGGCTGTTGGCCACCTGCAACAGCCTGGTCGAGAGTGCCGCATCGGTTGCAACCATGTCCGCGATTCGACTTGCAGTCGTCTCCTCACGGTCCACTTCGTCCCGTACCCGGAGAGCCACCTCGGGGAGGGTTGGCAAGGTGATTCTGTTGTCGCGGATAGCGCTCTGGAGTTGCGCGAGAAATTCTGTTTCTGTTGTCATGAGGTCGCTGTCTGTCAGGCTGGTGGAACGTCTGGTCGATATGGGATGGGTATCGGTCGACAGCGATCAGACTTAAGGTAGGAGGCAGAAGATTGAGGTTTAATAAAAAAATATATTTTCAGACGAAAATTGGACACTCTGCAACGAGTACAGCCCTTTGCCGGCACAAAAAAATGACAGGATTAACAGGATTTACAGGTTTATGTAATCTTGTAAATCCTG
>JAUXBK010000035.1 GCA_030619405.1 Sedimenticola sp.
CACCATGATTAGATCATGGATATATAACTTATTAGTTCTAATAGAAAAATACATTTTCAGACGAAAATTGGACACTCTGCAACGAGTACAGCCCGTTGCCGACACCAAAAAAATGACAGGATTTACAGGATTGTTCAGGATTAACAGAATGTACAGAATTACATAAACCTGTAAATCCTGTTAATCCTGTCCATTTATTGAGACGATTTTGAACGGAAATGGCGAGGTCTGAACCAGTAGAATTGAGTCGGGAATTGAAATCGATACCAAAAATGCTTCAGGCACTACCATGGTTCGTTGAAAAGCCGTAAACCGAAAACTGATAACCGTGAACGGTTACCGTCAGGCGCACCTCGCCTGTCGATCAACCCGCCTTCTCCATCATGGTACCGCCGCTGCTGACAAAATCTTCCAGTGGCGCCGGTCGGGCGATGGCGTAACCCTGTCCGTAATCGACACCGATATCCTGCAGGCGCTCGAGAATCGCCTCACTCTCCACGAATTCGGCGATGGTCTGTTTCCCCATCACGTGACCAATATCGTTGATGGAGCGCGCCATGGCAAAGTCGATCTCGTCCTCCATGATATCCCGGACGAAGGAGCCATCGATCTTCAGATAATCCACCGGCAGGTTTTTCAGGTAGGCAAAGGAAGACATGCCCGAACCAAAATCATCCAGTGCAAACAGGCAGCCACGCCGTCTGATCTTTTCCATGAAACGTACCGCCTTGCTCAGGTTCGATACGGCTGCCGTCTCCGTAATCTCAAAGCAGATCCGCTCGGCAGGCACGGAGAGTCCGGCCAGCTGGTCATTCAGGAACTGCAGAAAGGTGTCATCGGTGATCGAATGACCGGAGAGATTGATGCTGCAGAGTCCCAGATTTTCCACATGCCCGGGATGCGCCTCCAGCCAGGAGAAGGTGGTCCGCACCACCCACCGGTCGATGGTGGGCATAAGGCTGAATCGCTCGGCTGCCCTCAAAAAGACCGCCGGCGAAACGAACTCGCCCGCCTCGTCCCGCATCCGGATCAGGATCTCATAATGCCAGCGCCTATCCACCTCCCTCCGGCCCAGAGGCTGTATGGACTGCTGGTAAAGGAAGAAGCGACCATCCAGAAACGCATCGTGGATTCGGCCGACCCAGCGCATCTCGCCCTGACGGCGGGCCAGCTCCACATCATCGTGACGGAACAGGTGGACCCGGTTGCGCCCCTGCTCCTTGGCCACGAAGCAGGCGGTGTCCGCCGCACTGAGCACATCACTGATGGTCTGTTCCCGGGAGTGGACCTGCACGACCCCCAGGCTCGCAGTGAGGGTAAAACCCACCCCCTGCCATTCAAAACGGCTCTCCTGAATCGCCTGCAGCAGATCCCGACCTACCTTTTCTGCCTTGTCCAGAGGGCAATGTTCCAACAACATGCCGAATTCATCACCCCCCAGGCGCGCGAGGGTGTCACCCGAGCGCATCATGGAGTCGAGCAACTTTCCGATCTGGCACAGCAGCTCGTCACCGGCCCCATGGCCCCACGTGTCGTTGATAACCTTGAACTGATCCAGATCCAGGTAGAAGACGGCGTGCTCTCCCTCCCCCAGACCCAGCGCTTCCAGGGACAACCCCAACCGCCGCTCGAACTCATACCGGTTCAGCATCCCGGTCAATCCGTCGTGGGTGGACTGGAAGCTGATCTGATCCGCCATCTGCCTGGTCTGGGTGATATCGCGGACGGTGGCGGTAAACAGGGGCTCCCCTTCCAGTTCGACCCGGGTTATCGCCAGTTCCACCGGAAACTCGACCCCATCCGAACGCATGGCGGTGGTCTCCACCCGCCTTCCCAGAATATTCTGCCTTCTGGCCTCCAGATTGCGCCGCAACCCCTCCCGGTGCAGACTGCGCAGTGAAGGGGGAATGAGCACCTGACACAGCTCTGTTCCAATCACCTCCCCACGTTTATAGCCGAAGGCCTTTTCCGCTGCCGTATTGAACTCCGTGATCCGCCCCTCGTGATCCATGGTGATGATGCAGTCCAGGGCGGATTCCATGATCGCGCCTTTACGCGTCTCACTGCGATACAACTCTTCCATCGCCAGATCACGTTGCTGCTGGTCCCGGTACAGCCGCCGGAAGAGATAGACCAGCAAGGCGACCCCCATAATCCACACTATACCGAGCACGACCGTGTCTGCAACAAGACGCTGGTGCTCCCGCACCAGCAATCCGCTCATTGGGACGGAAACACCCACCCCACCGGAGACCTGGCCCACCTTGAAACCCTGATGTCCATGGCACAGCAGGCAGCCGGGCTTGACCATCATTGGCTTCATCAGCCGAAGATAGGGCTCACCGTCGACCTCGGTAAACTCCATAGCCTCGGTCGTTCCGGCCTCAAAACTCTCCAGCGCCTCCCGCTCCCACGGGTCCGGCGCGTTCTCAGCCCACAACGGCTTCAAGCTTGTGATACGCCCCGCCACGCCATACAGATCCCCGTAATTTTCATTCAGCTGGCGAATGATACGGGCCGGGTTGATCAGGGTGAGCTCGCGCCCGGAGGGTGTGACTATGTCTCTTTCAGGGAGCTGAGCAAGATTGGGATCCGGGGGCATACGTGGTCCCTTCGGGACGTAGATGATACCGTGACCCGTGCCCCAGAGCCGAAAGGCCAGATCTTTATTGTAGTGCGCCCGTGCCTCGACGATGGCCCGTTCACGGGTGGCAACCTCCCCGCGATTGATATCCCACATCAGGGCAGCGCCAACCACCAGTGACCAGACACAGAGCAGCATCCAACCGATCAGTTTCAGCCTTGAACCCGTGCGCCTATAGCGATTCGGCCTGCCAGAGGTGTTACTCATAATAAAATATTATAGCGACTGCAGAGAGATAGACTTAAGTTGCTAAAGTATTGATTTTGATGATCGCTATTATTTTACACCTGATTCTTTATCTGTCGTTGGTCTGCGCCCAAAACTTATGAAAATTAAAACCAAGGTAATCATTGGAGCGATCCTGGTCTCCTCCATACCGGTGCTGGCCGCCAGCGCGGTGATCGGGTGGCTCTCCCTCAGCAGCGGCCAAAAGGCGCTGGAACAGCAATCGATCAAGCAGGTCGTCTCCGTCCGGGATAACAAAAAGGCCCAGATAGAAGACTATTTCCGCATGATCCGGGCGCAGATACAGACCTTTTCCAATAACCAGATGGTGGTAGACGCCATGCTGGGTCTGAACGATGCCTATCAAAATTTCCACGAGGAGTTTACCGAGCAGGACGAAGCGGTCTATCGTGATGGGCTCGAGGAGTTCTACCAAGGCGAATTCACCACGGAGTTCCGACGTCATAACGATGGAACCCTCCCGAATGTCGAGCATCTGCTGCAGGGGCTGGATGAGACGGGGTTAACCATCCAATACCAATACCTGAAAAACAACCCCCATCCAGTGGGCAAAAAGGCGGGCTGGGATAACCCGGAGGACGATACCCTCTATGCCCAGATACACAGTCTCTACCATCCTAAATTCCTCGACTTTCTGAATAAGTTCGGCTACTACGACATCCTTCTGGTGGAGCCGGAAGAGGGAAATATCATTTACTCCGTCGCCAAAGAGGCCGATTTTGGCACCTCTCTGCTCACCGGGCCCTACGCCGAGTCAGGGCTGGCCAGGGCGTTCAAGGCCGTGCGACAGGCCAGTGCCCCGGACCAGGTGAGGGTGGAAGACTTCTCCGCTTTCCTCCCCGCTTATGGTAACCAGGCCGCCTTCATTGCATCCCCGGTTTTCGATGACGACACACTGATCGGGGTCCTGATCTTCCAGATGCCGGCCGATCAGATAAACCGCATCACCACCAGTAGTGGCCAATGGCGGGAGGTGGGGCTGGGAGAGACCGGTGAAACCTACCTGGTGGGACGCGATCTCAAGGCACGCAGCATCAGCCGCTTTCTAGTGGAAGCCCCGGAGCACTACCCGCAAGTACTGAAACAGCAGGGTGCAGACATGGAGTCGGTGGCAAAGATCGCCGCCAAGCAGAGCAACATCGGGGTACAGACCATAGCCACCCGCGGGACCGAGGCGGTGATCGGAGGTGAAACCGGGTATGCCATCTTCCCGGGCTATCTCGGCAAACGGGTCCTCTCTGCCTACACCCCGCTGGCGATCCCGGGGCTGGAGTGGTTCATCCTCAGCGAAGTGGAGGAGAACGAAGCATTCGGCCCCGCCCAGGCGCTGGCCGGCAAGATCCTGCGTTCTGCCGGGCTAACCCTGCTCGTCACCCTGGTCGGCGCCGCCCTGATCGGCCTCTTCTTCGCCCACCGGGGCACCCGCCCAATCCGGATGCTCAACGCCACCATCAACGATATCGCGCAGAACTCCGACCTCTCACAACGCTGTAACGTACACAGCAGGGATGAAATCGGCTGTATGGCGGCGGCTTTCGACCAGATGCTCGAGCAGTTTCAGAACAGCATGCATCAGGTGGCGGATGCCACGGTGCATCTGACCCGGGCTTCCAGCGAGATGAAGGCCTCCACCAGTGCCTCACGTACCATTACCGAACAGCAGCAGGAGCAGATGGAATCGATTGCCAGCGCCATCGACGACATGGCGGTAAAGGTTCAGGAGGTGGCAACACACGCTGCGGCCACCGCCACGGCCGTCCAGGAAACGGACGCTGCGTCAAACGAGGGATTGCAGGCGGTGACTCAGGCCATCGACGCCACCAATCGGGTAGCGGTGGAAGTGGAGACGGCCGCTATGGTGATCCGGGAACTGGAAGCCGAGAACGCGAATATCGGCCTGGCGCTGGGAGTGATCCAGAACATCGCCGAGCAGACCAATCTGCTGGCACTCAACGCCGCCATCGAGGCCGCCAGAGCCGGGGAGCAGGGACGTGGCTTTGCGGTGGTGGCGGATGAGGTACGGGCCCTGGCAAGCCGGACCCAGAAGTCCACTCTGGAGATCGAGGAGATCATTCAACGCCTGCAGGAGAAATCCCAGCGTGCGGTGGCGGTAATGGAGCAGAGCAAGGCCCGGAGCCTGGAGACCGTCTCCAGTGCCGAACGGGTGGGGTCGACCCTGGAGGCCATCGTCCAGTCAGCAGAGACCATTCGCACCATGGCCGACCAGATTGCCAGTTCCACCGAGCAGCAGAGCCAGGTGGCGGGGGAGATCAGCCGCAATGC
This sequence comes from Sedimenticola sp., assembly GCA_030619405.1. Classification (GTDB taxonomy): domain Bacteria; phylum Pseudomonadota; class Gammaproteobacteria; order Chromatiales; family Chromatiaceae; genus JAUXBK01. The sequence goes on from JAUXBK010000035.1 coordinate 5,174, forward strand.
CGGTCAGATCACCGAGACCGGGCGCCAGAGCCTGCAGAGCGTGGAGCGGGTCGACGCCGCCTGCGAGAATCTGAGCGGCCTCGCCATCCTGCTGAAGCACCTGGTGCAGCAGTTCAAAGCGTAGCCTTCAGGGCAGCCAGGAAAGCCGCATTCTCCTGCGAGGTTCCCACGGTTACCCGTAGACACCCCTCCAGCAGAGGGTGGGTACCGTGCAGGTTCTTGACCAGCACACCCCGCTCGCGCAGCCCGGCATGCACCGCCGGCGCCGCTCCGGCCACCAGCCGCAGCAGTATGAAATTGGCCTCGCTGGGGCAGGGTTCGACCCCGTCAATCCCCTGCAGCGCCCCGAACAGTGTCTGGCGCTGTCCACGAATGGCCCGGGTCTGCCGGTCGAACAGCGCCTTGTGCTCCAAGGCAAACTCCGCGCTGACCTGGGTCAGTATATTGATGTTGTAGGGCAGACGGGTCTTGTCGATCTCCCCGATCCAGGCACCGGGGCCCGCCAGCAACCCCAGTCGCAGGCCGGCCAATCCCATCTTGGAGACGGTGCGCATCACCAGCAGGTTGTCGTAGCGCCCAAGCAGGGGCAGGAAGCTGGCGTCGGTGAAAGGGGCGTAGGCCTCATCGATCACCACCAGCCCCGGTGCCGCCTCGAGCACCTGCCGCAGCTCCGCTTCCCTGAACAGGTTTCCGGTCGGGTTGTTGGGACAGGCGAGAAAGATTACCGCCGGCTCGTGTTTCCGCAGCGCCGCCAGCAGCAGATCCGGGTCCAGTGAGAAATCCCGTCTCCGCAGTGGCACACCGACGTACTCCATCCCGAGGAAAGTGGCGATCATACGGTACATGACGAAGCTCGGCTCCACCGACAGAAGCACCCGCCCGGACCCGCCCAGGGTGATGGCGATCATCTGGATCAACTCGTCCGAACCATTGCCCAGGATCATCTCTGCGTCGCCCGGGATCCCCATCGCCCGGCGCAGGGCAGCGGTCACCCCCGGCGCCTGGGGGTGGGGATAGCGGTTGACATCCACACCCCGCAGCCGTTGCAACCACTGGTCACGCAACTCCGCCGACCAGTTGTAGGGGTTCTCCATGGCATCGAGCTTGATCAACCCCTCCGCCTCCGGCACATGATAGGCGGAGAGCGCTCGGATCTCGGGCCGCACCCAGCGCTCGATCAAACCCTCCATCGATTTCTCTTTCATAGCCTTGTCCGCAGCTTACAAACCCTCTGTTCAGCCACGGATCGACGCGGATGAACGCGGATTATTTCGATAGCAGAGGGGTGCAGAACTTTAACTGCCAACCTTCCGCAGGCCAAAGGAGCCGTAGCCTCACCGGATCCAGCGGGCAAGGCTGGAACCGTGGCACCACCCCAATATGGATTCCGTGTTCATCCGCGTCAATCCGCGGCGGTTTTTTTCAATACCCCCTGCAGACCGGCTACTTCTGGAAGCGGTACTCCGCTGAGCGGGCGTGGGCGGTCAGCCCCTCCCCCCGCGCCAGAATAGAGGCGGTCTGTCCGAGGGTAGCCGCGCCCGCCTCGGAGACCATGATCAGGCTGCTGCGTTTCTGGAAGTCATAGACCCCGAGCGGGGAGGAGAAGCGGGCCGTGCGGGAGGTGGGCAGCACATGATTGGGCCCGGCACAGTAGTCACCCAGCGGCTCCGAAGTGTAGCGCCCCATGAAGATAGCACCGGCGTGACGGATCTTCTCCGCCATCGCCCGGGGCTCCTCCACCGACAGCTCCAGATGCTCAGGCGCGATCCTGTTGGCCACCGCCACCGCATCGTCCAGGTCCCGGCAGTGGATGAGGGCACCCCGCTCCTTCAGCGCCGTGGCAATGATGGACTGCCGCTCCATGGTCGGCAGCAGCCGTTCGATACTCACCCGCACCCGCTCGATGAAACCGGCATCTGGAGAGAGCAGGATGGACTGGGCATCCTCGTCGTGCTCCGCCTGGGAGAAGAGATCCATCGCCACCCAGTCCGGGTCGGTTCGGCCGTCGCAGATCACCAGGATCTCCGAGGGCCCGGCCACCATGTCGATGCCGACCTGCCCGAACACCGCCCGTTTGGCGGTGGCCACATAGATGTTGCCCGGCCCTACCACCTTGTCCACCGGCGGTATCCGCTCCGTCCCGTAGGCGAGGGCGGCCACCGCCTGTGCCCCGCCGACGGCGAACACCCGGTCCACCCCGCTGACCCAGGCGGCGGCCAGCACCAGCTCATTCGACTCCCCGCCCGGCGTGGGGACCACCATGATCAGCTCGGGCACCCCGGCCACCTTGGCCGGCACCGCATTCATCAGTACCGACGAAGGGTAGGCCGCCTTGCCGCCAGGGACATAGAGCCCGACCCGGTCCAGGGGCGTCACCTGCTGCCCCAGCAGGGTGCCGTCTTCCTCGGTGTAGCTCCAGGATTCGACCCGCTGCCGCTCCGAATAGGCGCGGATCCGCGCGGCCGCATGCTGCAACGCCCGTTGCTGCGCCTCCGGGATGCCGTTCCAGGCCTGTTCCAGGCGCCCCGGGGGTATCTCCAGATTACGCGCCGTCTGTGCCTGCCAGCCGTCGAAGCGGCGGGTATACTCCAGCAACGCCTCATCCCCACGGCGGCAAATGTTGGCGATAATCTCATTGACGGTCTGATTGACCGCCCCGTCGGAGACCGACTCCCAGGCCAGGAGCTGCTCCAGCCGTTCCTGGAAATCGGATTCCATTGTGGAGAGTTGTCGTATTTCAGCCATGGCTCAACTCCTTGGGGGTTCAGAAGAGACAGCCTCACGCAGGGCTGCCAGCAGGCAAGTAACGGTGGCATGTTTCATCTTCCAGGCCGCCTTGTTCACCACCAGCCTGGCGCTGATGTCAGTGATGTGCTCCAAAGGGACCAGGCCATTGGCCTTCAAAGTGTCGCCACTCTCCACCAGATCGACGATCAGGTCGGCCAACCCGACCAGCGGTGCCAGCTCCATGGATCCGTAGAGCTTGATGATCTCCACCTGCTGCCCCTTGGCGGCAAAGTGGCGCCGCGCAGCGTTTACGTACTTGGTGGCGACACGCAACGGGGTTCCAGTCAGCTCCGCCCCGGCTCTTCCGGCCACCATCAACCGGCAACGGGCGATCTTCAGATCCAGCGGCTCGTACAGTCCCTCACCGCCATGCTCCAGCAGCACGTCCTTGCCGGCTATCCCCATGTCGGCCGCGCCCCACTGCACGTAGGTCGGCACGTCGGTGGCACGGATGATCAGCAGTTTCACCTGCGGGTGGTTGGTCGCCAGTATCAGCTTGCGGCTGGTCTCCGGGTCATCGGCCGGCTCGATCCCCGCATGGGCCAGCAGCGGCAGTGTCTGCTTGAAAATTCGCCCCTTGGAAAGTGCAATGGTGATCGGTTTGTCGAATTTCATTGTTTTTTAATTCGCCGGATTCGCGCACCGAGGCTGGCGAACTTCTCCTCAATATCCGCATAGCCACGATCGATGTGATATATCCGGTCCACCAGCGTCTCCCCCTCTGCCACCAGCCCGGCCAGCACCAGGCTGGCCGAGGCCCGCAGATCGGTGGCCATCACCGGTGCACCGGCAAGTCGCTCGACACCGGTGCAGATGGCCGTGTTGCCCTCCAGCCTGATCCGTGCCCCCATCCGCTGCATTTCCGGAATGTGCATGAAGCGGTTTTCGAAGATGGTCTCAGTGATGGTGCCGACACCCTCAGCCACCGAGTTCAGGGCAGTAAACTGGGCCTGCATGTCCGTAGGAAAGGCGGGGTGAGGGGCGGTATGCACATCCACGGAGCGGGGCCGCCTGCCCTGCATGTCCAGACCGATCCAGTCCGCCCCGGTCTCTATCTCAGCGCCCGCCTCCCGCAGCTTCTGCAGCACCGCGTCCAGCAGTTCAGGACGGGTACTCTCCACCCGGATGTTGCCCCCGGTAATCGCCGCGGCCACCAGATAGGTCCCGGTTTCGATCCTGTCCGGCAGCACCCGATAGTCGGCACCCGAGAGGCGCTCCACCCCCTGGATGGTGATGGTGTCAGAACCGGCGCCCATGATTTTCGCACCCATCCGGTTCAGGCAGCAGGCCAGATCCACCACCTCCGGCTCCCGGGCCGCATTCTCGATCAGGCTCTCCCCCTGTGCCAGGACCGCCGCCATCATCAGGTTTTCGGTGCCGGTCACGGTTACCATATCCATCACCAGGCGGGCAGCCCGCAGGCGCCTGCAGCTGGCCCTGATGTAGCCACCCACCACCTCCACCCTCGCTCCCATGGCACGCAGGCCGGCAATGTGGAGATCCACCGGCCGGGCACCAATGGCACAGCCGCCCGGGAGGGAGACATCCGCCCGCCCGAAACGGGCCAGCAGCGGACCGAGCACCAGGATAGATGCACGCATGGTCTTCACTAACTCATAGGGGGCATAGAAGTCGTGGATACCGCTGGCATCCACTTCAACGCCTCCCTGGCCATCCACCTCCAGGCGAACGCCCATTCGCTCCAGCAATCGGATCGTGGTGTTGATGTCATGCAAGTGAGGTACATTGCTCACCCGCATCGGACCGTCTGCCAGCAGCGTGGCCGCAAGAATCGGCAGCGCCGCGTTCTTGGCTCCGGCCGCCTGCACCGTACCGGCCAGCCGCACGCCCCCCTCGATAATCAGTTTATCCATTGCAACGCACGCGCCCTCGGAAGCCGGGAAAGCCGCGTATCATACTAGAAAAACCGATGGAAACGGAAAAAACACCGGGTGCTGGCGTGGAGATAAAACCTGTAAAAAAATTTTAGCGCAAAGACGCAAAGGAAAACGATAAACCGGGTAGTTATCGTTGAAAATGAGCCGTCACCCGTCTGCCAGTGGCAGCAAGGCGTCCACGTTGCTGAGCCTGGCGATACCCAGCAACGGGGCCGGGACGTTACGAAACCGGATCTCGGTCCCCTTGGCCCGGGCCCGCTGCAGCCACTCCAGCAGTAGCGCCAGGCCGGCGCTGTCACAGTTACCGGCCTGTCCGAGATCGATCACCAGCGGCCCGCTGCCCTCGATCAGTTCGTCACCCTGCTCTAACAGCGTTGCGGCGGTGGTGAATACCATATCCCCGGCAACCCACAGTACCCCGTCATCCCCTGGCGTGATAGCGGCCTTACTCGCGACGGCAATGGCCCTAGCCATCCCGGCTCCGGCGGTTGCGATCCGCCAGCCTCTTGATCAGCCCGGAGAGCTTGTAGCGCCGGATCTGGGAGCTGAAACTGCTGCGGTAGTTGGAGACCAGACTGACCCCGTCGATGGTGACATCGTAGACCTTCCATTTCCCCTCGTCATCGAGATAGAGACTATAGTCGATCGGAATCGGTGGCGAACCCGGTTCCTTGACCTGGGTGTTCACCTTCAGTTGCTTTGCTTCGGGCGGGGCGTGCAGCGGCAGATACTCGATCTGCTGCCCCGAATAGCTGAGCAGGGCCGTGGCATAGGTACGCACCAGCAGCTCCCGGAACTCCCGAATGAAACTGGCCTGCTCCGGATCTGTGGCCCGGCGCCAGTACTTGCCCAGCACCAGGCGTGACATGCGGTAGAAATCGAATTTGGGCAGGACGATATCGTCCACCAGGCCATAGATCTTGCCCGGGCTTTCTGTCAGTTCCTCCTTGCGTGAGGATATCTCGGCCAGTACCCGGTCCGCCGTCTCCCGAACCAAGTTGAACGGGTCTTCCGCTACGGGCGCCACGGCGGCCAGAGTCGCTTCCGCCGCATACAGTGTTGTGCCGATGGAGAGCAGCAGCCCAGCCAGCAGGTTCAGGAGCGATCTACTCACTGTTGCTACCCTCTTCCGCCTTGCTGAACAGGAACTGGCCGATGATCTCCTCCAACACCAGCGCCGACTGGGTCAGCTGAATCTGGTCACCCGTCTTCAGATATTGTTCACTCCCCCCCGGGTCCAGACCGATGTACTGCTCCCCTAGCAGGCCGGCAGTGAGTATCTTGGCAAAGGTGTCGTCCGGTATGGTGTCGTACCGGGAATCGATACTCATGGTTACCACGGCTTCATAGGTCTCTGAGTCAAAGCCGATGTCACTCACCCGGCCAACCCGGACGCCGGCCATGGTGACCGGCGACCTCACCTTGAGGCTGCCGATGTTGTCGAAGCGTGCGTCCACCGGGTAACCCTCGCCGCCGGACATGGTGCTCAGATTGCTCACTTTCATGGAGAGAAAGAAAAGGGCCACCAGCCCCGCGGCAATGAAAGCCCCAACCATTATCTCTATCGATCTCTTGTTTGCCATATATCGATCTCTTGCTAGCCCCCGAACATCAGCGCCGTCAAAATGAAGTCCATCCCCAATACCGCCAGTGACGAATGTACCACGGTCCGGGTGGTGGCCCGGCTCACACCCTCCGAGGTGGGCACCGCCTCATAGCCCTGGAACAGGGCGATCCAGGTGCAGACCCAGCCGAAGACGAAGCTCTTGATCACCCCGTTGTAGATATCTTCGTGCAGATCGATCTTGGCCTGCATCTGGGACCAGAAGGCGCCGTCATCCACCCCCAGCAACCCGACACCCACGAAGTACCCGCCCAATATTCCCAGGGCGCTGAACATCCCGGCCAGCAGCGGCATGGAGATAAATCCCGCCAGAAAGCGCGGTGTCAGGATACGCTTGATCGGGTCCACCGCCATCATCTCCAGCCCCGAGAGCTGTTCCGTCGCCTTCATCAGGCCGATCTCCGCGGTCAACGCAGAGCCCGCCCGACCGGCGAACAACAGGGCCGTCACCACCGGCCCCAGTTCCCGCACCAGCGAGGCGGCCACCATCACCCCCAGGGACTGCTCCGCCCCGAACTGCGACAGGGTGTAGTGCCCCTGGAGCGCAAGCACCATGCCGACAAAGGTGCCGGAGACACTGATGATCAGCATCGACAGCACCCCCACGGAGTAGAGCTGCCTGATCAGCAGCCCGGGGCGTGTGGCAAGATCGGTGATGCCGCCCAGGATATGGAACAGCAGGATATTGCCACGGCCGATATGGGCCAGGATAGCAATACCGACACGCCCCAGCCTGGCAAGCTGCTCTAGCATCTGCCGCCCCGCCGCTGCTTGCCAGGGTGTACCAGGAGTGCCATCACGTCCCTAGCAGATCCTGTTCCAGCCCGGGGGCGGGATAGTGAAAAGGGACCGGACCATCAGCCAGGCCATGCATGAACTGGCGGGTCCAGGGCGCATTGCTCTTCAGCATCGCATCTGGAGAACCATGGTCGATCACCCGGCCATTGGAGATGACGTAGATGTAGTCAGCGATCTCGGCCGTCTCCTGGACGTCGTGGGAGACGATGATGCTGGTGATCCGGCTGGCGTCGTTGAGGGCACGGATGAGCTGCACCAGCACCCCCAGGGAGATCGGGTCCTGGCCGGTGAAGGGCTCGTCGTACATGATCATCATCGGGTCCAGGGCCATGGCCCGCGCCAGGGCCACCCGCCGCGCCATACCGCCGGAAAGCTCGCTGGGCATCAGCCCCCGGGCCCCGCGCAGCCCCACCGACTCCAGCTTCAGCAGCACCAGCTTGCGAATCATGGAGGAAGGCAACGGGGCATGCTCCCGCAGTGGGTAGGCCACGTTGTCGAAGACGCTGATATCGGTCAGCAGGGCACCACTCTGGAACAGCATCCCCATGCGTATCCGCAACCGGTAGAGCGCCCGGCGACTCAAGCGGTGTATGTTCTGTCCGTCCACCTCGACACTGCCCGCCTGGGGGCGGAGCTGGCCACCGATCAGTTTCAACAGCGTTGTCTTGCCGCTGCCACTGGGACCCATGATGGCCGTGATCTTGCCCCGGGGGATGTCGATATCCACCCCATCGAAGATAGCCCGCTCCCCGCGAAAGAAGCGCAGTCCCCGGATTTTTACCAACGGATCGGTGTCACTCGTCAACGGCAGGGGGCTCCCTTCAGACAGGTATGATTTAAGGGGCAGATTGTGGCCTTGAGGTGCGGGTAAGGTCAAGGGTGGGCGAATAGGGGCAAGGCTGCAGGGCTGAATCCAGCTGCATCTGGCATCGGTAAACCGTGGTCTGTCCGCCTTTTTTTTCCGCTGCGCTGCAATTGAGCGAAGAGCTGAAGACGGCATATTAGTCTGCATAGCCTGATGACATAGCAGACAAGGGTAAACACTTTACACCCTATTACACACTACTTGCGAAGGAAACCGTCTGGCCTCTTACCAGACGGGTGAGAAACGGGGGATATTTGGCGGAGTCACAAAACTGTCATCAAATAGACATTAACAACAGGTAATATAGAACGCGAATTAGAAGCCTTTTTTGTAAGGGATTGCAAGAAGCGACCCTGCTGATAAGTGCATAGGAGAGAGCATGTCCATTCAAGCTGTGGAATACATCACGCCGATAGCCACCGGCGCCATCATGGTACCCCTGTCCGTCAACGACGAGGATGTCGATACCCTGCTCTACGGGGCAAAGTTAGCCGATCGGCTGAAGCGAAATCTCCTGGTTGTTCACGTGGTGCACGAACCGGGGGACAAGCCCGGGTTGTACCACCAGCTTGAACCGCAAGAGATGCATATTCCGCTGAGCGATCTCGCCAACAACATATGCAGGCGTCGAATCGAAGCGCTGCAGTCCGATCATCCTGAACTCGAGTCTCTGCAGAACCCGAGCCTGTATGTCGTTCCCGGCCTGCCGGCAACACGCATCGTTGAGATCGCGGAAAAGGAGGAGGTCTGTTGCATAGTGATGGTGAAGAGCAAGGACAGCGCCATAGGCCGGTTGATCCATGCTCCCGTAACAGATTCGGTGGCGGAACACGCCGATTGCCCGGTGGTTGAGATCGGTTCCGGAGACGGCGACAAAGCGACTGACCCCCTCCCCCTGGAAATATCGCACCTGGCTTCACAAAAGTACGCTTACAACACACGAGCGCTGCAGCATTCGGTATGAAAAGGCTATGACAGGGTCGGTGGCAATGGCTAACGCCAATGATTCTCCGTTGTCACCAACCCCAAGACACCGACCCCAAGTCACTCTCGATAAGGTACTCCTTCTGCATCCTGGCCAGGTCCGCGCGCATCGCTAAGGCCGTATGTTCATCGTCGAAATTGAAGGTTGCGCTGCACGAGTGGGCTGACATATAGTGGACTTACACCTTGCCTTACCGGAGAAGTCCATGCCTGTTGCCAAGTCCGAAACCGTTCGCTTGTCCAGCAAAGGACAACTCGTTATCCCTCGTAAGATACGCGAATTGCTGCACTGGGTTTCGGGGACTGAATTGACCGTGATCGCTAGCGGGAAAGGGGTAACGATTCAACCGGCGCAACCAGGCACAGGTAAGCGTTTGGAGAAGTTGCGTGGTTGTCTGAAGTATAGCGGACCTCGGGTATCCGATGAGGAGTTACAGGCGCCGGTGGACTATCGGGCGGATTGAAGGGCAACGGAGGGACGCAGCCGATGATTGCCTTCGATACCAATCTGCTGGTGCGCTTTTTGTTTGACGATGACAAGGCCCAGGCGGACCTGGCCGAAGCTTTGATGCGGCACAATTCAGTGTTCATATCTCGCACCGTGCTGCTGGAAACCGAGTGGGTGCTGCGCTCCCGTTATGGGCAGGAGCGGCGTGTCCTGGCGGACCTCTTCGAGCGATTATTGGAAGTGGAGAACGTTGAGATGGAAGACCGGGATTTGGTGGCAAGCGCAGTACAATGGTTCCATCTTGGCACTGACTTTGCCGATGCCCTCCATTTGGCGGTGTGTGGAACCGCCGTGATGCATACTTTTGACAAGGCTTTCTGTAAAGAGGCCAGAGCCACAGGTGCCGCGCCGAATATTCGGATACTGGAAGTCGAGAGTGCCGGTCGATCAGCACAATGATCCAGCGGTGACCGATGACGGGACCGATTATCTTACCCCCGCCCTTAAACAACTCAAGGCGCTGATCGTCGGCGTCCTCGAATCCTGATTGAATTTATTTAACTGGAGGGTAAGCACCAGGTTAATCCCGTTGTGAGGCTGTTGCCCTCAGCCAGAGGACACCGTGAACCCATCCATGGGGGCTCGCTGCGGCCATCCCTGGCCACAGACGCCTCTGTCTGAGAGCAACGACCCCACCTTCAAGTAAAGAAAGGTGTTTAACTGGGAGCTTACACTGGAGGCATTATGCAGCTGGGTATGTTGGGTTTGGGCCGTATGGGGGCCAATATGGTGCGCCGTTTGGGCATCCTTCACCATGCCTTAAAAGTAGTTTACACTTTCCGCTGTCATCCCGAGGGAAGTGAGGTACGAACGACGAGGGATCTTGACGCATGGAACATCAGGATCTCTCCTTCGTCGAGATGACAAATTGTAAACTGGCAATGAAGGATGCCGAAAAAGGGGCTGGACAACTCAACAACTTCTTCCATGCCTCCACTGAACTAATGCAGTTAATGGCAAGGGCCTGTGGACACGATCATCTGAACAAGTTCTGCAGCGATGACCTGGCAACCGTCGACCGGGAGATGGCCCATCTGACTGGTATCGCTTACGCAGGCGTGTCTCTGGACTGACATGGGG
>JAUXBK010000007.1 GCA_030619405.1 Sedimenticola sp.
GTTGTTGTGCTGGCCCCGTTTCGCACGAGAGTGTTAGGAGCTACCTGGATAGGCATTAAACCAATTATTTCTGATAAATACCCGAGAATTCCCTTCCTCGTAAACCAGGCGAAGGGACCAAACGTGTTTTCCTAGTACCTGCCTTTTTCCTAGTACCTAGTTCCTCGTACCTAGTACCTGCCTTTATACAACCAGCTCAAAATCGTGGCTGATCTCGGCCGTCTCGGCCAGCATGATGGAGGCGGAGCAGTATTTTTCGGCGCTCAGGGTGATCGCCCGCTCTACCGCCTTTTCCGTCAGCCCCGGTCCCGAGAGGATGAAATGGATGTGGATACGGGTGAACACCTTGGGGTCGGTCTCCGCCCGGTTGGCCTCTAGCTCCACTTCACAGCGGGTCACACTGTGCCGGCCTTTGCGCAGGATATGCACCACGTCAAACTGGGTGCAGCCGCCGAGCCCCAGCAGCAGCATCTCCATCGGCCTGACCCCCAGGTTGCGTCCGCCATGCTCCGGCGGGCCATCCATCACCACCCCGTGACCACTGCCCGACTCCGCTACCATCAGGCTCTTTTCCACCCATTTGACCCGTGCTTTCATCACATCCCCGTAAGTATTATCTCGATTGCAGATTAACACAGTTCGACAATCGACCAGACCTTGCATAAAATCTAGTGTGGGAAGGAAGTCCCAGGACCACAGAGCACAAAGATGAGCATAGTAAAACCCCCCGTACAGGAACCCGCTTTTCTAAAACCCTTCCTCTCATTCTGCCACCGCCGGCGCTATCCAACCAAGACCGATATCATCCACCCGGGCGACCCGGCGGACATCCTGTTTTATCTGGTGGATGGCTCGGTCACCATCCTCATCGAGGATGAAGAGGGCAAGGAGATCATCCTCACCTATCTCAACAAGGGTGAATTCATCGGTGAGATGGGGTTGTTCATCCCCCAGGCCAACCGCAGCGTCCTGGTCAGGACCCGCAGTGAATGCATGCTGGCCGAAATCAGCTACACCCGTCTGGAGCAGCTGTTCAAAACCGATCTGAAACAGTACACGAAGGATATCCTCTACGCCTTCGGGACCCAGCTCACCCAGCGACTGCTGCACACCAGCCGTAAGGTGGGTCACCTGGCGTTTCTGGATGTCACCGGGCGGATTGCCGGCACCCTTTTGGAGCTGTGCAAGCAACCGGATGCAGTGACCCACCCGGACGGGATGCAGATCCGGATCACCCGGCAGGAAATCGGCCGTATCGTCGGCTGCTCCCGGGAGATGGCGGGGCGGGTGTTGAAGAACCTGGAGGAGCAGGGGCTGATCTATGTCAAGGGGAAGACCATCGTGGTGTTCGGCACCCGTTAATCGACAGACCTCACTCCACCTCGAACACCTGCTGCAGATCGTCTTCGGTACCGAATTCCCGGTCGGAGCCGGCCGAGGTCACGATAAAACCCTTCTGTTCCGACTGGTAGCCCATGGCTGTTCCCCAGGCGTCCTGCAATTCAGCTGCAGAGAGCTGAAGATCCTGTTGCATCCGCAGGAGGGTCACCTGATCAGGGTCGAATCCACCCCCGTACTGGATCATCCACACCCTGACCAGACGACCCAGCTGCTGCATCCGCTTGCGGGCCCTGCTCTCCGGTGTAGGGGCCGGCTTCGATCTGGCTGCCACCGCCTTGACTGGAGTAGTTTCAGCGACCGGTATCTCCCTCGGGGAAAACAGCTGCAGGCCACCCCAGCCAATAACCCCCAATAGCAACAGAGCGCCCGTGATCTGCAGCGGGCGCCCAAAACGTCGCGCCGGAGGATTTGTGGGGGGCGCTGCTGCCTCGGCCTCGACACGCTGTTTCCGAGCCGGTGCGGCTGCAGCAGGCGGATTCTCCTCATTGAGTTGCACGAGCGGTATCTCGCGGATCACTTCATCCAGTGAATCCGTCGTTTCCGGAACCCCGGAGGGCGTCGCAGCCACAGGTTCCAGCGCCAGACTCGAAGTGTCCCCCGCGGCGGCTGGGTCTCCTGGATCCTCACCCATCTCCTCCAGCGTCTCCGGCAGATCCAGCTCCATGCAGGCCATCGCTGCCATCTCATCATCGGATATCGCAGCCGATTCAGACTCGGGTGCCGCCGCAGCCGGGGGGTTTACCGGTTCGATCATACAACCGGCGCCACAGGCGATCACCTTGCCCTGCAGATGGTCGACCTTTTTCCGCACCAGTGCCACCCGGATGCACGAACGCTTTCCCTGCAGCATGGAACCGGCCTGCTCTCTGGAGAGCCGCAGCAGACGTGACAGCTCTTCCACCACGTCTTCCCACTCAAATCCATACATCAGGGTGCCGGTCAGCACCAGATAGAATCTCTCCGACTCCTCCGCTGCCGGCATCTCCTTACCACTGCCCGCATCGTCCCGTTCTGATATCGCTTTCATCGTCCCCTGTCACACTCCACTTCGAGTACCACCCCGTCGACGCCGGTGACTCGTACCCGGGTGCCCGCGTCACAATCCGGGCCGCGAATCCGCCAGCTGCTGTCGTCGACCCGGATCTTGCCCATACCATTGACCACCGGCTCGGTGAGCGTGAACACCCGGCCGACATACTGCTCGCCCCGCCGGTTGAGCCGTGGCTCATCGGTAGCCGTGGGGTGAGATCGTAGAAACAGCTGCCAGAGCAGCAGGCTGGCGACGCTGAAACCCGCAAACAGCAACAACTGAAACTCCCACCCCATCCCGGGAAACAGCCACAGCGCCACACCCACCACACCGGCAGCCACCCCCATCCAGATGAGGAAGACCCCGGGGGAGAGTACCTCCAGGATGACGAAGACCACTCCCAGTACCCACCAGTGCCAGTAGGCGGCATTATCCAGCCACGCCATCAATCCGCTGCTCCCTTGCGCTCTCCCAACGCCGTTTTCACCACCTCGGCGATACCCCCGATGGCGCCGATCAGGCTGGAGGCCTCCAGTGGCATCATGATCACCTTCTGGTTAGGGGCGGCGGCGATTTCCTGCAGCGCCTCTGTATACTTCTGGGCAATGAAATAGTTGATGGCGTTGACATCCCCCTCGGCGATCGCCCGGGAGACCATCGCCGTCGCCTTGGCCTCTGCTTCGGCCAGCCGCTCCCGCGCCTCCGCCTCACGAAACGCCGCCTCCCGCTGCCCTTCCGCCTCCAGGATGGCGGCTTGTTTCTTGCCCTCCGCCTCCAGAATCTCCGACTGCCGCTGCCCCTCCGCCTCGAGGATGACGGCCCGCTTTACCCGCTCTGCCTTCATCTGCCGGGCCATCGCCTCCACCAGATCCCGCGGTGGGGAGATATCCTTGATTTCGATCCGGGTCACCTTGACCCCCCATGGAGTGGTGGCATCATCCACCACGTCCAGCAATCGGGCATTGATCTCGTCCCGCCTGGAGAGCAGCTCATCCAGCGCCATGGAACCCATCACGGTACGGATATTGGTCATGGTGAGGTTGAGGATGGCATTGGTCAGGTTATTCACCTCATAGGCGGCCCGGGCCGCATCCAGGATCTGAAAAAAGACCACTCCGTCCACCGTGACCATGGCGTTGTCCCGGGTGATCACATCCTGGGAGGGCACATCCAGCACCTGCTCCATCATATTGAGCCGTGCACCCACCTGGTCCACCACCGGCGCGATGATATTCAGGCCCGGGCGCAGGGTACGGGTATAGCGGCCGAAGCGCTCTACCGTATACTCCATCCCCTGCGGCACCCGCTTGGCGCCAAGCACCACCAGTACGATGGCCAAAACAGTGACGACCAGTGCAAAAATATCCATTCATCTCTCTCCTGGATTATGACTTTTATTCCTCAGCATAAACTATCTGCCCAGGGAAGAAAGCGCAAACAGGGCGTTTCAGGATAGACTCACGCCCCAGACCTGGACCATGGGATCATCCTGGAACCAAGCCCGACAGGCTCCCGGAGTTGAGAGCGGCCGGAAAGAGGATATATTTAGACCATGACCATAAAACCACCCAAATCTCTGCTGCGGAAAGTGGGCCGTGCCATCGCCACATTCGACATGATCCGGCACGACGACCGAATCCTGCTCGGCGTCTCGGGCGGGAAAGACTCCCTCTCTCTGCTGCACATCCTGCAACACCTGCGCAGCTACGCGCCGGTTCGCTTCGAACTGGGGGTGATTACCGTCGACCCCGAAGTCGAGGGCTTCGACCCTGCCGCCCTCAAGCCCTATTACGACGAGTTCGGTGTTCCCTACCACTACCGGCGGCAGCCGATCATGGAGCAGGCGCGACAGAACATGGATGGAGACTCTTTCTGCGCTTACTGCTCGCGGATGAAGCGGGGCATCATGTACACCACCTGTCGAGAGCAGGGCTACAACGTGCTGGCCCTGGCCCAGCATCTGGACGATCTGGCGGAGAGCCTGCTGCTGTCACTGTTCCACGGCGGCCAGCTGCGCACCATGAAGGCACACTACGTCAACGATGCAGGCGATCTGCGCATCATCCGCCCCCTGGTCTACTGCCGGGAGGCCCAGACTGCCGATTTCGCCACTCGGGCGGCGCTGCCGGTAGTACCCGACAGCTGCCCCGCCTGCTTCTCTGCGCCCACCCAGCGGGAGCACATGAAACGACTGCTGGCCCGGGAGGAGCGCAGCAACCGTCATCTGTTCTCCAACCTGCTGCACGCCATGAAACCGCTGATGGACGGGATCCAGGAAAAGTAGTCCCGGGGGGTTGATTGACCTGAGTCACGTAATTCACATAATGAAATAAAGCTTGTGTGCAAAAATGCGCTATAAGTAACAGATAACTGCAAAGAGAGCTTTCAAGCTGTCTCAAAAGGTGGCCCTGATCAAAACCCTGGTAACAGCGGTGCTCCTCACCGCGTCGGCATATTGTTGCGCTGATCCCCTGACATTCGATACCGGCAGGTTGTTCGGCAGCGGCGCGCCCCTGTGGGGCGATGTCAGTCTAAAGATGTCACCTGACAGCTATGAACAGGCATCCCGACGCAATCAACGAAACCTGAAAAAGACCGCCCAACGCCTTCTCGGTCGCACCTTGACCACCCTGGGCGTCCCCAATGAAGGTATTGCCCTGAGCGGCGCCGCAATCGGGCTGGCGACAAAGGGTTTGAAATTCAACCTTAATGAGAGCAAGACACTGGCACTGGGGCTCAACAAGGTGACCAGCGAAAAACGGGGGATCTATCTGAATTTCAAACTGGCGTGGTAACACACCTCCTTCTCTCACCACGTAAAACCATAACATTACCCACATTTTTCAAAACGGAATTTCTCGCGCAAAGACGCAAAGAAAACATAAAAAAATGCTGGTTCCCACGCTCTGCGTGGGAACGCATACGGTGGCTCTCCTCATGTAATACAGAAGTGGTAGAAAGAGATCACTAACCACCCACTTTGGGAGTTGTTCATCAGCGCCCTCATCTCTTCCACGCTGTTGCCAGGCAGTTCTGAGGCGCTTTTGATCTACCAGGCTGCCAACCAGATCGAGCCACTCATCATGCTCCTCATTGTTGCCACTACGGGCAACAGTTTGGGAGGCATGCTGAGCTGGGGCATGGGGCGATGGCTGGTGTGGCGTTTTCCAGCGCGGCAGTTGAAGCAGAAACATCAGACCGCCATTGAAAGGTTTCAACACTGGGGAAGCCCGGCCCTGCTCTTCTCCTGGCTGCCCATTATCGGTGACCCCCTCTGTCTGGCTGCCGGATGGTTGAAAACAGACTGGTTACCCGCCCTGCTCTTTATCACCATCGGCAAGGCTTTCCGTTATTACACTCTTATCTGGTTTGTTATCTGACAGGAGTGGCACTGAAACACCAAAATCACGCTGCAGTCCTTTTACGATTCTCCTGGAAGGCAATCATTTCAAGGATGTTCTGCAGCGATCGGGACGAGTATCGGATGGTGTTGATGCTGATCTGAGCCTGTCCCGAATGTCCCTCCTTTTGCAGCGCCTTTACCTGTTCTATGACAGCGCCATTCAGACTGTGCAGTTTGTGATATTGCTGATACAGCAGTTCGTGGCGGGCAGCCAGCGTGTCTCTGAACTCCCGTTCAGCCTCTTCTCTTTCCGGACTGTCTACTGCCTCGCTCAGAACGGACTCAAGTTTTTCGCAGGCATCGGCCTCACGCATCGAGTTTTTCCACCAGGCAATGAATCGTGATCTGTTATCGGCCATGGTGTTTACTGCACCTGCCATTGCGTTGACTTCGTCTCTCGCATCCGGATAGAAGGGCAGGCGTTCGGTTGGTTCTTCATATGCAAGCCGTTCCAGCAAACCGGCCATTGACCGCAGCGGACGAACGATACGCAGGGTGATGTTAACGGCGAAAACAATACCCAACAGCGTTGCCAGGGCAACCGACCAGAGCATGAAGCGTTCCTTTTTTTGCGAAGAGATGCTGATCTCCCTTTCCATGCGTTGCATGACCTGATTGGCGGTCGCGACATTCTCCTGGACCAGCTCCGTGATCTCAGAAACCGCTCTCTGCATCTCTACGGTCATGCGGCCAATATGGTCATTCTGATCGACCAGTGCCAGAAAATCCCGGCGATAGTTTTTCAGCAGACTGAGGAAGAGGGCCTTCTGTTCAGTGGAAATGGCGGACGGTTCAACCAGCGTTTGGATTCGATTCAGTTCCCGCAGGGCCATATCGACGTACTTCTTGTCGTGTCTGAGCAGGTAGTCCTTTTCACGCCGTCTCAGTTGCAGGATATTGTTTGCCAACTCGGGAACATGGTGGTTGTTCAGTATCGCCTCTATCCTATGGGCCGCCTGACGGAAAGGTCCCTTGCCGTCATGGATGTCCGCATTGGCGAGTACCGTACGGGCATAGGCCTCGAATGTCTCTCGATAGGTCTCTATCTCGTGAAACAGCCGGGTCTTCACCCCATCCTCGAGTTTCGACTCTGCTGTTTTTCTCTCGAACCCCTGGATGAGATCGAGCACCCGCTTCAAGTATTGCTGTTCCCGTCTCAGCCCCAGGTCCTTCTCACCGCGGCGAATCTGGAGCAGCTGCAGATAAAGGCGGTCCACCCTGAAGTGCTCAGCCATCGCCTCCAACTCATGAGCCGCATTTCGAAATGTACCCTGCAGGCCCGAATTGTGATCCAGTCCCATCTTGCGCCAGTCTAGCACCGTCGCCTGAAATTTCTGCTGATAGATTTTAAGCAGTTCGGTAATCCGGTCCGCAATATGGACCGACTCCGAGTCGATCCTACCCAGATCAGCGGTGCTAAGCAGGGCTCGCTGCAACTGGCGATCCACTTCCCTGGCAAATTCCTCACCCCGGTAGAGCAGAAACTCCTTCTCTGCCTGGCGTGCACCCCTCATGTTGCTTTCGATTCCCAGCATGTCCAGTTTCTTGGCTACAAAGACATCCTGTAGCTGTTGATAGTCGCCCAGCGACTGCTGCAGGGTATCGTGGTACTGCCAGATCACAATGAGAAAAACAAGTCCAACCAGCCCGAAACCGAATCCGATTTTTTCACCTATGAGAAGATTTCTGGCTATTTTGCTCATATAGCGCTCCCTGGAGCATGCTGTTATGTTCGGCGACTCACCAATACCCCCTGAGGTGCCGACCGGTCAACTGAACTCTTTTAACCTAGATCCTGCAAGTGATCGTGCTTACAGAGTGCAAGATATTGATTCGTAGAGCGAATTTGCGACCGAGTGGAACCCTTATTGTGATTTCCAAGGGAGCAAATATCGCTATATGGATTAAGAGCTTGTGCTATGTGAGTGTGCGCACTTGCAGGATCCGGGTTTATTGGTTTAGTTATCGAAAGGGACAGAAATAAAAAAAGCCCCACGGTGGGGCGAGGCTCTGTATTCCGGGTGGCTAGCACCCGGAGCCCAGGCTTACTGGGGTACGACGTTGGTCGCGCTGGGGCCTTTCTGGCCTTGCTCGACGTCGAAGGATACTGTTTGCCCTTCAGCCAGCGACTTGAAGCCGCCGCCCTGGATGGCGCTGTGGTGAACGAAGACGTCTTTGGAGCCGTCGGAAGGTGTGATGAAGCCAAAGCCTTTTTCGTCGCTGAACCACTTAACTGTACCTGTAGCCATGTCGGTTACCTCTGGTGAAATTAAACGTGTGTATATGCAGACGCTTGTCGAGCACTTACGGAAGAATCTGCCACGAACTGCGAGAGGGTAACTACCGAAAAAACCACAAGAACACTGCAATGATGGGACTATATTGAATACCTGAACAAAAAACAAGGGGTTTAGCTGGGGCCGAACGGTGGCCGCCTGCTTTATCCTACGATTCGTTCCAATGCTTGCATCACACGCCTTTATTGATCTGGGGTCTACGACCGGTTGGAGCTCTTATCGAAAAAGGATCGCACGAGGCCGACGACCTTGTTTTGAAAGGCCTTGGCCCAAGGCGGTTGCGGCAGATTCCAGCCGATGAAGATACCTATAACCAGGATGACCAACGTGTACATTTCCTTGTCTCCAAAAGATAAACTGTGCTTGGCTAACCTACATCATCAAACCAGCACAACTGTGCGGTCGGGGAATATTTGCGGAACAGTTGATATCGCAATACGGATGAGTTTTTTTAACCACACGGGAACACCATTCACTGATTGAGCATCCGCATGATCTTTTGAATGGTTGGATTACTCTCCAACTGGTGGATCTTTGGATGGTCCTGAAGGGTGTCGATCTGCCCCGACAAGATGGCCTGCATGACCTGTGGGTCGTTGAGCAGAGCGACGATGTCCGGGTCCTGCTGCAGCGATATGACCAGCGGAAGGACCTTGGGGTCCGCCATGATCCGGTTCTGGATCTGCTCCAGTTGACTCAGCGCCGCTCGATCCCGGGGTGTTGCACCCAGGCTCTGCGCGCCCTCTGCGGTCGATTCCGGGGAATGGATCGATCGGATCTGCTCATCCCGCAGCTGCAATCTTCCCAATGTCTCTGATTCGATGGTGTAGGTTCCATCCCCGTAATCGACGATGACACCGGATAGCCGGCTTCCATCGTTCAATTCAATGGCCCTGGGCGCATCCGCCAGTGCCCAGTGGGGGGTGATCAAGGCTGCCAACAGAGACAGCAGGATCAAGCGCGAGAAGCATTTTATTCGTCGTTGCATTGTCGATACCTTACAGGAAAGAAATGATCATTGCCGCAGCGGGGAGCATGAAGCTATTGGTCAGATACCGTATAGCATCCCATGTATACCCTCCGCAGGTACAGGCAACAGAAAATTCTTTTCGCTTGACTATGGTCCCGAATTGCGATCCCACGATGGAACCGATGATTTCGAGTTCAATGACCCCTGTTTTCGGGAACACTTCCAATGGAAACCCCGGAACCTGTAAGCCATCGATGAATGATACAGCACTCAGTCTGACTTGAGGGCACCGTCAGGGATGACCACGGGAAGCCCGAATATCTGCCATAGCTGCATGCCGCCACGGTAGTAGAGGATCTTGTCGGCCGGGTAGCCGATGCTCAGCATTCCCCGGATGGCCGTGGGTGACTGGCCGCACCAGGGGCCATTGCACCAGATCGCCACCTGTTTTGCCTGGCTGAAGTCCCAGCCGTCGCCCCCCTCCTTGACACCCAACCTTGCCAGGGCATCCTCCAGAGTGATCTCATCGGCACCCTGACCAGGATGGAGCTGGTTGAAGGGGATGTTGATGGAACCGGGTATGGTGCCGCGTTTGTGCCAATCTTCGGTGCGGGCGTCGACCAGCACGCCACTGCCGTCGGCCAGGCGGGTCTGCATGAAGCGGGTCAGTTCCACCTCTCCGATGGTCTCGACGCCCGGTGCTGTCTGCATTGGCTGGGCACAGAACGGCGGGCAGGGGCGGGAGGTGAGCGCGAAGTCGGAATCCAGGGTGGCGCCGGTATCCTGGTTCCGGGTGACGGTTATCATCCGGTCGCCATGCCGAACCTGAAACTGTGCAAGATCCCGGGTAATGTTTACTTTCTGGCCATAGGCTGTACCGCTGATCACAAAGGCAAGCAGTATCGAAATAGCAAAGACCTTCATAGATCGCTCCCTCTTTTGCCTCATGTGACCGACAGTACGGGTGTCGAGCTTCTCATCAACTTATTCCTAGATCCTGCAAGTGCTCACACTCACATAGCACAAGCTCTTGATCAGGATCAGCGCTCCTCCGACTCTCCGCTCTCCCCCCTGCCGGGGAAGAAAGCGTCCAGCAGGATCAGGAACACGCCGATGAAGATGGCGCTGTCCGCCAGGTTGAAAGCGGGCCAGTGCCAGTCGGCATAGTGGAGATCGATGAAATCGATTACATGGCCGAACAGCAGCCGGTCCGAGACGTTGCCCAGGGCGCCGCCGATGATGAGACTGAGGGCGATGGCCAGCTGGCGTTCGTCCGGCCGCAACCGGCGGAGCCAGTTGATCAGGAGCAGGGTCACGCCCGCCGCCAGGGCGACGAAGAACCAGCGCTGCCAACCCCCTTGATCACTGAGGAAGCTGAACGCAGCCCCCTCGTTGTAGGCCAGGGTCAGGTTGAGAAAGGGCAGCAACGGCACCCGCTCGAACACCAGCAGGCTGGCTTCCGCCAGCTGCTTGGTGGCCTGATCAAGGACCAGGACGAACAGAGAGAGCCAGAGCCAGCGCAGCATGATATCGATGTATCGGTCAGGCAATGCGCCGTTGCTCGCCGGCGGTCTCGATGTTTTCCACGCAGCGGCTGCATATCTCCGGGTGCGCCGGGTCGCTGCCCACATCCTCCCGATGGTGCCAGCAGCGGCTGCACTTCAGGTGCGGTGACGGCGCCGCCATCAGCGACAGTCCCTCTATCCCGGTCGCTACCGCGTCCGCCGGGACATCCGTGGCCGGGTGTACCCGGGCATAGGAGGTGATCAGCACGAAGCGTAACTCGTCACCCAGTTTCTCCAGAGTCTCCTTTAGACCACCGTCGCAGTAGAGATCCACCTCCGCATCCAGGGAGGAGCCGATGGCGCCATCGCCCCGCAGCTGCTCCAGCCGTTTGCCGACCTCCGCCCGCACTGAGATCACCCCTTCCCAGAAGCCCCGGTCGAAGGGGTCACCGGCATCCAGTGCAAACAGCCCCTGATACCAGGTCTCGGTGAAGATGGTATCGCTGTGTTCGCCGGGCAGGTGCTTCCAGATCTCGTCCGCGGTGAAGCTGAGAATCGGCGCCAGCCAACGGACCATGGACTCGATGATGTGATACATCGCCGTCTGACAGGAGCGCCGCGCCAGGCCGTCGCTCTGGGTGGTGTACTGGCGGTCCTTGATGATATCGAGATAGAACCCCCCCATCTCGTTGGCGCAGAAGTTGTGCACCTGCTGAAAGATCTGGTGGAACTGATAACCCTGATAGGCCTCTCGCACCTCCCCCTGCAGCTGCAGTGCCCGGTCTACCGCCCAGCGGTCCAGCTCCAGCATCTCGTCCGGGGCGACGCTGTTGGCAGCCGGGTCGAAGCCGTTCAGGTTGGCCAGCAGAAAACGGGCGGTGTTGCGGATACGCCGATAGGCGTCCGCGGTCCGCTTGAGGATCTCGTCGGAGACGTTCATCTCCGCCCGATAATCCGTGGATGCGACCCAGAGGCGGATGATATCGGCACCCAGCCGCTTCATCACGTCCTGGGGGCGCAGCACGTTACCCAGGGATTTGGACATCTTGTGCCCCTTGGCATCGACGGTAAAGCCGTGGGTCAACACCCCTTTGTAGGGGGCGCAGCCATCGATGGCGACGGAGGTCAGGAGCGAAGACTGGAACCAGCCCCGGTGCTGATCCGAACCCTCCAGGTAGAGATCCGCCGGAAACGCCAGTTCGGCCCGGGGCTTGAGCACGGTAAAATGGGTGACACCGGAGTCGAACCAGACGTCGAGGGTGTCCGGCACCTTCTCATACTGCTCCGCCTCCTCCCCCAGCAGCTCTTCTGGTTCCAGGGAGAACCAGGCCTCGATACCCTGCTGCTCCACCCGCTTCGCCACCTCCGCCACCAGGCGGGGGGTGTCCGGGTGCAGCTCGGCGGTGGTCTTGTGGATGAACAGGGTGATCGGCACCCCCCAGGTGCGCTGCCGGGAGATGCACCAGTCGGGGCGGTTCGTCACCATCCCCTTGATCCGGGCCTTGCCCCAGTCCGGGGTAAAAGCGACCTTCTCGATCTCGGCAAGAGCGGTCTCGCGCAACCCCTTCTGATCCATACCGATGAACCACTGGGGGGTGGCGCGGAAGATGATGGGGGTCTTGTGGCGCCAGCAGTGGGGATAGCTGTGGGAGAGGCGGGCTTCCTGCAGCAGCGCCCCTCTGGCCTTCAACAGATCGATCACCTTCTCGTTGGCGGTGAACACATGCTCGCCCCCGAACAGCCCGGTGCCCTCGATGAAACGCCCGTCCCCCCCCACCGGGTTGTCCACCGGCAGGCCGTAGCGCTGGCCGACGATATAGTCATCGAGGCCGTGACCGGGCGCCGTGTGGACCGCGCCGGTTCCCGCCTCCAGGGTGACGTGCTCACCCAGGATGATCGGCACCTCCCGGTCGTAAAAGCAGTGCTTCAGCTTCAGCCCCTCGAAGGCAGCACCGCGGCCATAGGCGATGACGTGGTAATCCTCGATCCCCCAGCGGTCCATGGTCTCCTTCAACAACCCCTCGGCCACCATCAGGCGCTCCCTGCCGTGGGGACCATTGGCCTGAACCACCACGTACTCCAGGGAGGGATTCAGCGCCACCGCCTGGTTGGCGGGCAGGGTCCAGGGGGTGGTAGTCCAGATCACCACCGACAGCGGCCCCTCGCCGTGGCCGTTGGGGATGGAGTGACAGCGGGCCATCAGTGTCTCGTCATCCAGCACCTCGAAGCGGACGTCGATGGTGAAGGACTCCTTGTCCTTGTACTCCACCTCCGCCTCCGCCAGTGCGGACCCGCAGTCGGTGCACCAGTGCACCGGCTTGTAGCCCTTGTGCACGTGTCCGTTGGCCACGATGCGCCCAAGGGCGCGGATGATGTTCGCCTCGGTGTGGAAATCCATGGTCAGGTAGGGGGCGTCCCACTTCCCGATCACGCCCAGCCGTTTGAAATCGACCCGCTGGCGCTCGACCTGCTTCGCCGCATACTCCCGGCAGGCGACCCGGAACTGGGCAGCGGTCACCTTGCCACCCGGCTTGCCCACCCGCTTCTCCACCTGCAGTTCGATCGGGAGTCCGTGACAGTCCCAGCCCGGCACATAGGGGGCATCGTAGCCATCCAGGGTCCGGCTCTTGACGATGAAGTCTTTGATCACCTTGTTCACCGCATGACCGATATGGATCTCTCCGTTGGCATACGGCGGACCATCGTGCAGGATGAATTTCGGTCGCCCGGCACAGGCCTCGCGGATCTTCCCGTACAGCGCCATCTGCTCCCAGCGTTTGAGCATCTCCGGCTCGCGCTGGGCCAGGTTACCCTTCATCGGAAAGCCGGTCTTGGGAAGGTTGAGGGTACTCTTGTAGTCGGTCACAGCCTGTTGCCTTTGTTAAACTCAATACGGTGGAGGTTGGAGTTTACTATAGATTGATAGATGGTAGAGACACAAAGGGAACGGATTTTCTGTTCGTGCCTGATGACTACTCAGCATTGACCCTGAGCCGTGGCGGCCATGGGGTGTTTGTGGAGGAAGTGTTGTTGGCAGGGATGCCAACACCAAGCTTACAGGGATGTATTCACAGCGTCTTCCGGAACAAACACCCCATGGCCGCCACCCAGCGTCGAGCAGAGAATATCAGATTCCAAAAAACGCCTGTGCGGCCTGACTGTCCCGCTGGATCTGCTGCCTCAGCGCCTCGAAGGAGTCGAATCGGCGCTCGTCCCGCAGTTTCCGGTGAAACGCCACCTGCACGTGCTCCCCATATATCTGGCGGTCGAAATCGAACAGGTGCACCTCCAGCAGATAACGGGTGTCCCCCTTAACCGTTGGCCGGTTACCGATATTGGCCACCCCCGGCAGCGGCGCCTCTCCCAGCCCCAGAACCAAGACTGCATAGACCCCGTTCAACGGACTCACCCGGCGATGCAGATCGATGTTGGCGGTAGGAAATCCAATGGTGCGTCCCCGGGCATCCCCGCGAACCACCCGGCCGCAGATCTGATAGGGTCGTCCCAGATTGTGCGCCGCCTGTTCCAGATCGCCGCGCGCCAGGGCCTCCCGGATCCGGGTACTGCTGACTCGCTCGTCCCCCACCAGAAAGGTGTTCATGTTCTCCACCTGAAAACCCTGTTCCTGGCCCACCTGGCGCAGCAGCGCGATATCACCCGTCCGGCCGTGCCCGAACCGGAAATCATCACCGACGAACAGGTAGCGGACGCTCAGCCCGTCCAGCAACAGTTCCTGGATGAACTGCAACGCCGGCATGGCGGCCAGCTTCGGGCCGAACTCGAGCAACACCACCCGGTCGATATCCGCCTCCCTGAAGGCCATCAGCTTCTCCCGCAGCCGGGTGAGCCGGGCCGGCGCCTGCTCCGGGGCAAAGAACTCCAGTGGCTGGGGCTCGAATGTCACCACGGTGGCCGGGAGGGTGAAATCAGCCGCCTTCTCCCGCAGATGGCGAAACACCGCCTGATGCCCCAGATGGACCCCATCGAAATTGCCGATAGTGGTCACACACCCCCGGTGTTCGGGACGCAAATTGTGTAGCCCACGGATTACCTGCATCGGCATTCGACCCTGGAATCAGGAAAAAACAGACGCTGAATTATACAGAATATGGGTCACCGGATTTCAGGTTTTAAAAGATCCCGCACCCGCACTCCCGCCCCCCAGAGTGACCCAAAATAAATCACTCCACCGACCAGAATCCAGCCGGTCAGCCGCCACACCCGGTCCCAGGTCTCCATGGCGACCCAGGTTTCGAGCCCACCCAACCCCCAAGCCAGCACGCCCCCCATCATCCCGGCTGCGAACAGAGCCCGCAGAATGAGCAGGGGCCAGCCCGGGGTGGGCTGGAACACGCCCTGCCGGCGCAGCCCCCGGAACAGCAGGAAGGCGTTGAGGGTGGCGGAGAGACTGGTGGCCAGGGCCAGGCCGGCGTGGGCGAGGGGAAAAACCAGGATCAGGTTCATCACCATGTTGGAGACCATGGCGATCACCCCGATGCGGACCGGAGTACGGGTATCCTTGCGAGCATAGTATCCGGGGGCCAGCACCTTGATCAGGATGAACGCGACCAGACCGACGGAGTAGGCCATCAGGCTGCGCTGGGACATGGCCACATCATGCGCCTGAAACACCGCTGAATGGAACAGGGTGGCAATCATCGGCCCGGAGAGGACCAGCAGGGCCACCGAAGCCGGCAGGCCCAGCAGCAAGGCCCAGCGCAAGGCCCAGTCCAGGGTGTGGGAAAAACCCTCAGTTGACTCGGTGGCGTGCTTCTTCGACAGGTTGGGCAGGATTACCGTTCCCAAAGCCACGCCCAGTATCCCGAGCGGAAACTCCATCAGCCGATCCGAGTAGTAAAGCCAGGAGATGCTGCCGGACACCAGGAAGGAGGCGATCAGGGTGTCGAGCAGCAGGTTGAGCTGGGTGATGGAGACGCCGAACAGGGCCGGCAGCATCAGCCGCCCGATCCGGCGCACTCCCTCGTCGCGGGGGGCGAAGACAGGTCTCGGCAGCAGCCGCAGCCGGTGCAGGGAAGGGAGCTGGAACAACAGCTGGGCCACACCCGCGAACAGCACCCCCCAGGCCAGAGCCACCACCGGCTGATCCATGCGGGGCGCGAGCCAGAGGGCACAGCCGATCAGCGACAGGTTGAGCAGAACCGGGGTGAAGGCGGGCACCCCGAAGCGGCCGTGGGTGTTGAGGATCCCACCGGCGAAGGCGGTGAGGGAGATGAAAAAGAGGTAGGGAAAGGTAAGCCTCAGCATCTCTACCGCCAGCTCCATCTTCCCTTCCGAGCCGGTAAAGCCGGGGGCGAAGATCATCACCAGCAGCGGCGCCCCGATCACCCCGAGCAGGCTCACCAGCAGCAGCACCCCACCCAGGGTACCCGCCACGTGGTCGACGAACTGTTTCAGTTCACTGAAGCGGCGCCGCTCCTTATATTCCGACAGCACGGGCACGAAGGCAACCGAGAAGGCCCCCTCCGCAAACAGGCGGCGCATGAAATTGGGGATCTTGAAGGCGACGAAAAAGGCGTCTGTCCCGGCATTGGCCCCGAACAGGTGTGCCAACACCAGGTCACGCACAAAACCCAGTACCCGCGACAACAGGGTATTGGAGCCCACCTTGGCCAGGGATTTGAACATGGATACGCTAGGTTGGATCTAAAGCGGTGAATTATACAGGGCCGAGGACAGAAGACAGAAGACAGAAGACAGAAAAAGCTTAAACCCTGCACTTCCCGGGTCAAGCGGTTTCTTCCCCCTTTCGAGCCTGCGTTTGACTATTGACAACCCCCCTTTTTGGCATCAGAATAGCGAGCTCTTTGAGATTCAACCGAATTTTTGTTTTAGGAGAGTTACTTTGGCCAATACAGCACAAGCCCGCAAGCGCGCTCGTCAGGCGGAAACGCATCGGCAACACAATGCATCCCGTCGCAGCACCATGCGCACCCACGTTAAAAACGTGGAGAAAGCGGTCGCTGCCGGCGATAAAGAGGGTGCTGCCGAAACCTTCAAACTGGCGGTACCAGTTATCGACCGCACCGCAAATCAAGGCCTGATTCACAAAAACAAGGCGGCCCGTCAAAAAAGCCGCTTGAACAAGCGGGTAAAAGCTTTGTAAGCAAGTCTCCCGTTTGACAAAAAAAACCGGCGACCAGCCGGTTTTTTTGTGCCCGCGAAACGGGAAAAGCCGGTTCTCGCGCAAAGACGCAAAGGAAACCCAAAAAACAAAACCCGATAAATGCTGGATTATTGCTGGTGTATTTTCAATACCGCTTAGCTTAACGATCACCCGGTGTTGAAATAGCTGCAAACCCCCTATGGCAAAAGCGGCAGTAAAACTGTTTCGTGGCACAGATCCCTGTGTGGAGCACATAACCAAGCAGCATTTTTCATTTTTTGGGTTTCCTTTGCGTCTTTGCGCCTTTGCGCCTTTGCGCGAGAATGCTTTTAAAGGTTTTTCTCTTCCCCTCAGACCAGCACCAAGTTGTCCCGGTGAATCAACTCCGCCTCGCCCATGTAGCCCAGGATCTCCCGGATACGGCTGGAGGGCTGCCCTTTGATCCGATCCGCTTCGGCGGCCCCGTAGTTCACCAGGCCACGGGCCACCTCCACCCCGTCCCCGTCGACACAAGAGACCACCTCACCCCGGGAGAAACCGCCCACCACCCGCCTCACCCCCACTGCCAGCAGGCTGCGCCCGGACTCCCGCAACACCCGAACCGCTCCGGAGTCCAGTTCCAGACGCCCCCGCACCTGCAGATGCCCCGCCAACCAGCGTTTACGGGCGGCATCGGGGCCCTGCACCGGGCTCAAAAGGGTGCCCACCTCTTCACCACGGCCGATACGCAGCAGCACATCCTCTGCTGCTCCCGATGCAATGACAGTTGCCGTTCCCGAACGCGCCGCCAGCCGGGCGGCCCGCACCTTGGTCACCATGCCGCCCCGGCCCAGCCCTCTGGCGCTATCGCCCGCCACCTGATCCAGCAGTGGGTCATTGACCCGGGCGGCCTCGATCAGCCTGGCATCGGGTCTTGTGCGGGGATCATTGTCGAACAACCCCTCCTGGTCGGTGAGCAGCAACAGCAGATCCGCCTCCACCAGATTGGCCACCAGCGCCGCGAGGGTATCGTTGTCGCCGAAGCGCAGCTCTTCATTGGCGACAGTATCGTTTTCGTTCACCACCGGCACCACCCCCAGATCCAGGAGGGTGCGCAGGGTACTGCGGGCATTCAGATAGCGTCTGCGGTTGACCAGATCATCGTGGGTCAGCAACACCTGAGCAGTATGCAGGCCCCGCTTGAGGAAGCAGGCCTCATAGGCCCGGATCAGCCCCATCTGCCCGATCGCAGCCGCCGCCTGCAGCTCATGCAGCATGCTGGGGCGCCGGCTCCACCCCATGCGACTCATGCCCTCGGCCACCGCCCCGGAGGAGACAAGGACCAGCTCGTGGCCCGCCAGCACCCGGGTCGACATCTGCTCCACCCAAGCCGAAAGGGACTCCCGAACCAGCCCTTTGCCATTGGCGGTCAGCAGCGCGCTGCCGATCTTCACCACCCAGCGCCGGGTGCGCGGGAGATCGCTGCGGGAAATGATCATCTCAGCCATAATTGTTTTATCAGAGCCGGCTCCCGTTAATCCTGCAAACCAGGACTAATCGAGTGGATTCCAGGGTTTATCGTCTTCTGCTTCCATACCACTCGGCTCCTGCGGCACTACTTCCTCTAGCCTGAGCTGTTCCAGACGGTCCATCAGGGCATGGATCAGAGGCTGGGTTCCCTCGCCGGTGAGGGCGGAGATGGCAAACACAGGTCCGTTCCAACCCAGCGGCTTCAGCAATGCCTCCCGCCTCGACTCAAACTCCGCTTCCGGCAGCAGATCCTTTTTATTCAGCACCAGCCAGCGCTCACGTTCTGCAAGATCGGAACTGAATTTTCCCAGTTCATTCTGGGTCTGCCGCACCTGGTCTGCCAGGGTCTCCTTTTCATCTATCGACGCCATATCCACCAGGTGCAGCAGCAGGCGTGTCCGGTTCAAGTGCTTGAGAAAACGAATCCCAAGACCCGCTCCATCGGCCGCACCTTCGATCACCCCCGGTATGTCGGCAATGACGAAGCTACGATCCCGGCCGGCACTGACCACGCCCAGATTGGGGTAGAGGGTGGTAAAAGGGTAATCCGCTACTTTGGGGCGGGCACTGGAGACCTTGGAGATGAGACTCGACTTGCCCGCATTGGGTATGCCCAGCAGACCCACGTCTGCCAGCAGAATCAGCTCCAGGCGCAGGAAACGCTGTTCTCCCTGCGTGCCTGGAGTGAACTGACGGGGCGCGCGGTTGGTACTACTCTTGAAGCGGGCGTTGCCGATGCCGTGAAACCCTCCCTGGGCCACCAGCAGCTGCTGCTCGGGCACAAGCAGTTCACCGATTAACTCACCTGTCTCCTCATCGAAGGTCCGGGTCCCCACCGGCACCCGAACCAACAGATCCTCGCCCCGCCGGCCAGTGCAGTTACGCCCTCGGCCTTTCTCGCCTTTCCCGGCCCTGTGCATGCGCTTGTGGCGAAAATCGACCAGTGTATTCAATCCCGAGTCGGCTACCAGGAAGACACTGCCACCGTCACCCCCGTCACCCCCATCCGGGCCACCGCGGGGAATATACTTTTCGCGCCGAAAGCTGACACAACCGCTGCCACCGTTGCCCGCCTCCACGCGAATCGTGGCTTCATCGACGAATTTCATAATTCAAGGTTCCAGAGACGTAACAGGATCCACAACGCCCTAAACGCAAAAAGCCCCGTCGCTCGACGAGGCCTTTCGGGGTACAGAAGAGAGATTCGGTCAGGCCGGCACCACACTCACATACTTGCGCTTTTTCGGGCCTTTTATCTCAAACTTCACCACGCCGTCTTCCTTGGCAAACAGGGTATGATCCTTGCCACAACCCACGTTGGTGCCATTGTGGAAGCGGGTTCCGCGCTGGCGGATGATGATACTCCCGGCGCTGACGGTCTGTCCACCATAGGCCTTGACACCAAGGCGCTTGGATTCTGAATCGCGGCCGTTACGTGTACTGCCGCCTGCTTTCTTGTGTGCCATGGTCTATATCCGCCTCTCAGCCTGCGCTGATTCCTGTGATCTCGAGTTCGGTATACCACTGACGGTGGCCCTGACGCTTCAGATATTGCTTGCGACGTCTGAACTTGACGATCTTGACTTTCTTGCCCCGCCCCTGGGACTTGACCGTGGCAGTGACTTTACCACCGTCCACATAGGGCGCACCCACTTTGATGTCATCGCCATCGGCAACCATCAATACCTTATCTATATCGACGGTGGCACCCTCTTCGGCGCCAAGCTTCTCCACCTTGAGTGTATCGCCCTGGGAAACCCGGTACTGTTTACCCCCGGTCTGAATTACGGCATACATACCAAATCTCCACGAAATTCCGTTGACTTCGATGCGCGATCCATATCTTTAATCTTAAAAGCGCGCCAGACGAAAGAGGCGGAATTTTACCCGCACCAGGACCCAAGGTCAAATAAAAAGTAGCGAATCCATCCGGCTCCTGCTTGACAGAGGAAAACTACGACCCTAGCATGCCACATCCGGCCAATCGGGTGTGGCGCTTCTCGAATAACATAACTAAATAAGGTACAGATGGATATTTCCGCCATCCGCGAGCTGATCGCGGGCGACATGAGCTCGGTCGATGCGATGATCCTGCGTCGCCTCCAGTCTGACGTACTCCTCGTCAATCAAATCGGCCACTACATCGTCAACAGCGGCGGTAAACGGCTGCGACCCATGATCGTGCTGCTGTCCGCCCGGGCCCTCGGCTACCAGGGCAACCAGCACATCGATCTGGCCGCAATCATCGAATTCATCCACACCGCCACCCTGTTGCACGACGACGTGGTGGACGAATCCGACAAGCGGCGCAGCCGTGACACCGCCAATGCAGTCTGGGGCAATGCCGCCAGTGTGCTGGTGGGAGACTTTCTCTACTCTCGCTCGTTCGAGATGATGGTGGATGTAAACCAGATGCGGGTGATGGAGATCCTCTCTCACGCCACCAATCGTATCGCCGAGGGGGAGGTGCTGCAGCTGCTCAACTGCAACGACCCGGATACCGACGAGACCAAATACCGTGAGGTAATCCTGCGCAAGACTGCCACTCTGTTTGAGGCCGGCGCACGCCTCGGCGGCGTCATCTGCAACAGCACTCCGGAAGAGGAGCAGGCACTGTCAGATTATGGCCTCCACTTAGGGATAGCCTTCCAGATCATCGACGATGCCCTGGATTACAGCAGCTCCGGCGAGAAGATCGGCAAGAACATCGGTGACGACCTGGCCGAGGGCAAACCCACCCTGCCCCTGATCCGAGCGATACAGGTCGGCACCTCGGAACAGAAGGCTACCCTGCGTGAAGCGATCGAGAAGGGCGGCCGAAAATACATCAACGTGGTCATGCAGGCCATTGAATCCACCGACGCGATCGAGTACACTTCCCGGCTCGCGCAAGAGGAGTCAGCCAAGGCCATCAAGGCCCTGAATATCCTTCCCGCCTCTTATTACCGCAGCGCCTTGGCCGCACTGGCCGAGCTCTCGGTAAAGCGTAGCAACTGACCAGATATCGGGGTGTAGCTCAGCCTGGTAGAGCACTGCCTTCGGGAGGCAGGGGCCGGAGGTTCGAATCCTCTCACCCCGACCATGAAATCAAACGGTTAGGTTGATGCTGAAATTGGTCGTACGGAATCCATACGGACTTTTCGCAACAGTGCGGACTAGCATCTGCGCTTCCCGACAATAGCCGGACAAGGCCCCAAACCTCGGCCCCGACTGCTGCATGGCGGGTATTGCAACCCCCGCCGCGTAAACCCCGTGGCGGCACCTATTCCAGTAAAAAAACCATGCCAAACGACCGACTGCCGGCCGGGTGACATGGGGCCCACTTCCGGACCAGCCGCCATCCTCCGCCACCTGGAAACTCGACCAACAACAATAAACAATCCATGCCTATCCGGTTAACGCCCAAAACAACTGCCCGTGGTATTGGCCCTTGGCTTTGTTGGTCCGGCGACACTATATATAGGGATATTGGGCAACATCAGGATAGGCATGAAACAATCTATTGGCCGTAATGATTTACACCAGGCCTAAGGTAAGATCGGTCAGCGCCTGAGACAGACACGCCAGACACAATAAGAACTGGCCACGCTGGCCGTAGCGCTGAAGGTTAATCCCGCTTGGCTTCGGCGGGATGAGCCGTATGCCTCAAGGTACATGGAGCAACCAAGCTGAGCGTTCAAGTTTGCAATCGAAAAGGTGCTATTTGGGAAATGAGCATTTCGAGTGATTCAAGGGTGGGTGAATTGACCTACCTCATCTCTCCTAATAAGATTTTTACGATATCCTTTAGTGCGTTAGGATGTTATCTATGAGGGAGGGGAACTCGTTGTTATGATAAATGGGGCAAATGGGCTTCTCCCAATCCTTAGCTTCGATGCTCAGACGGTTTGGGCAGATTTAGCTACAGTTGCCGCACCGCATTTGGACTCCCAAGGAGCAAGTCGCCTTGAGGAGGCATTAGGCGGCATCGCGCACTCCGTGGCTGTAGAGAGACATTACATCGACCGGGACTATAGGGATACTTTCTCACAATTTCACTCGAAACGTTTTAAAACTCCGGATGCGAGGTGCATTCGGTTGCACTTCTTTCGAAAAAAGATAGATCGCAATGATCTGAGTAATTCGAAAGCACTGCAGCAGCACTATCTAGGTTACTCAGTCATCCGTCCAACGAGGCCAAATTGCATTGGTCGAACATTAATTTCACCGGAAAGCCGTCCGACAATAAAAAATGCTTCGATTCGAACGTGCCAGGAAAATGTCTCAATTCAAGGCACCGAGTTAACAGCTAACGGTTTCCCCTTTATAAGCCAAGACGCAGACGTAACTGTATGCGCCCAAGCATCCCTATGGATGTTAACTCGGTATTTTAGCGACCGGTACCCTCTTTATCCGGAGTTTTACCCCGTGCAAATCGGCAATCTGACGCGCGATTACTCAGTGGGTCGATTATTTCCATCCTCAGGACTATACGTTTGGCAGTTGGCAGAAGCATTAAAGCAAATCGGTTTTGAACCATTACTTTATAGTCGGGATCAATATTCTCAAAAACCGGAGAAATGTTTTCATACCGACTACTTCGACCATTTGCTCTATACCTACATTGAATCTGGAATTCCCGTACTGGCTGCGTTTCATAACCATGTTGTTGTTCTATTTGGCCATAGATCAGATTATTCGTTGGTAGGAAGTTTAGTACCACTGGGAAATTGTCCTTTCACTTTCTCATCAGAGCTCAGTACAGCCTATGTAGGAAATGATGATAACGGAACCCCCTACCAACTACTGAATCGATGTCTTCCAAAAAAGAAATCATCGGAATTAATTCCGTATTCCATTGAGCAAATTGAACAGTTTGTTGTCCCACTACCGGAAAAGGTTTTCTTGCAGGCTGAGAGCTTCGAAACGCTCGTAAAGGCAATCCTGCAGAGAGCAGATGTTGGTTACCAACAGCTTTCAAAAGCAATTGCTTCTGAGATACCGATTCTTAGACTATTCCTAACCAACGGTCGATCGTTTAAAAAGCAACTTAAAGAACGAGGAATGGGCAGCACATTGGTAGAAGAGATATATCGAAACCTGCCTTTGCCACATTTTATTTGGATCTGCGAGATTTCCCATCCTGCCCTTTATCCAGATTCCGTGCTTGGAGAAATCATTTGGGATGCTACACGTAACGCATACGAACCAGATGGGTGGATTGCACTACATTATCCAGAAGTGCTCGTTGTGGACAGGGGATCAGCTTTAAATATGCCACAGGACCTTCAGAGATTCCCTATAAAGAATTGGGACAGTTACCCGATATATCGGAGTAATCTGCAGGAGGTAAAATGACAAATAAGAAACTAGAATTAATCCCCGACGAAAAGTCGATGGCTCAACCACTATTCGAGACAGAGCAAGCACACCAAGCATTCCTGACTACTCTGCAGGAAGAGGTTAAAGCTGAGCTTGATCAACAACGTGAAGCCCGCCGTCAGAGTGAAGAAAGGGCCAAGCAACACCTTATTTTCTAACAAAGACCTTGTAGCATAGGGAAGGAAAATAATGGAACCAAAAGTGGCTATATCCGAATCTCTCAAAGGTCAGAGATGGCTGGATGGCCCCTGGATGTTACATTGACAGCCCCTCTGGCTCGGCCGTAAGTGTGCAGATTTCAAACGAATTCTGCGCAGGAACAAGGGTGGCGAGGCTGCCCTGAGGACCCAAACAATTCATCGGCAGCTGCATGCCATACTCTCGCACCAGCTTTACCAGCCTTCTTTGGATATTTCTGTATAGATACTACTCATTATTCTCGAGTAGCACCTCACGTCAGTATGCCACCACCTCATTCAAATTAAGGAATCAGGCAGCAGCATCTGCAATCGTGGGCCAGGGTCGCTCGGCCTCAGAAAATGCCTGCCATCGGTTACTCACCATTTTTAGGATCTTCTGGACTTCTTTTTGACGCTGTCGCTCCAGCTTATGCGTAAAACTGGAAAGCTTCTTATTTTTCTTATTCTTCAGTAAGTCCTTCTGTAGCCCTGTCATCACCGCAGTATCGTGGATCAAGCCGAGAAGGTCCTGCAGGTTCTTCAGATGCCCGGTAAAAGACTTCATCTTGCCGCCATAGAGCGGCTTAAAAAACTCCGTAGCATAACGAAGCTTCTTACACTCAATACGCAGTTTATGCAGGGTTTCATTGTCTAACTGGTCAATTTCTTTGCCATACTCCAGTATTAAGGATCGATGCTCCTCCAGCACGCGAGAAGCAAAAGGGGTGATATTTTCCTGAAACCTGCCCTGTTGATCAGCAGAAATATTTTCACACCATTTCCTCGCTTCGATCCAATCGTTGAACTCCTTACATAATGTTGCGTACCGCCGCCCCTTGATGAGTTCCTCGACCTGCTCGTAAGCCTCTTGACGATGTTTTTCGGCAATCTTGCGTAGTCTTTTCTGTTGTCCATTTCCTTTCGAAGCCAAGTTTTCCGTGATATAGACATCCAGGTCGCGAGCGCGATCGAGCGCTTTTGCCGCCCATCGAATTTCGTTTGAGAGAGATTTGGTTGTTTTTTTCCGTATCGCTGAGCGGAACACGGTCAAGGCCGAACGTATGCGTCTGAGGCAGACGCGCATTTGGTGAACGCCTTCGATATCTTCCCCCCTGAGCGCTATCGGCGCCCACACCTGAACACTTTCTAGGTTGTTTTGCAAGATGAGTGCAAACGCCTCTTCTACGGTCAGACCCCCCTCAATTCCGGTTGATTTAGTTTGCATTCTTCTCCCCCATGCTATTTAAATAATCGCTAATTCATGGATGTACTCTGTTCCTGATCCGAGCGATAAAATTGCTCGAAGATCCAAAAGGCTATTTCGCAATAGCTCTATCGTTATTGTGATTATTAAAGTCTGAGTATAGCTATATTTCGGGACGGAACCAGATCGGACAGTAAGTGCGAATGAAGCGATATTATTAATAAGTAAAGTCATCGATGAAGTGCCGATGAGAACGGGAGCCTTTAGAATTGATTATTCTGATATAAAAACGACAGCCAAAGCAGTTAAATCAATCTCTTCAGAGTTTTGGCGAGTTCTTAATTCTGTTTTCTGCACCTTGTGCATCTGGAACCGCAAGGTTTATTCAGATAAGCGAGAAGGTGGCCTGTTTGCGGACAGATACCGCCGGAATAAAGATCATGTCATTTGCACAGCGTTATGACTAAGAAGCTACACCAGTCCCCTAAGTGGCGAGACGCCCGCAGTAATGAGGCCAGTGGGGTACAGCTGAAACGATTTCAATCAAATTCGCAGAAAGGCAGAAAAGGGTCGACAACGGGCTATTGTGGTGCGCAAATTGAGGGTCTGCTTCCTGGAAGGGACTTGGGGTCTTGCTAAATTCTTAGCTTTTTCCTTGGTAGTTTTAATTGTAAATCACAAACTGGACGGACAGATCACATGATCGAACTCCCGGACACGGCCAGAAGCAGTCAATTCAGCACCAAAGAAGAACAACCTGCCAGGGCAAAGCCA
>JAUXBK010000144.1 GCA_030619405.1 Sedimenticola sp.
CCATCGGCCAGGCGGTCCTGGCACGGGAGATTCAGGATGATACGGATGCCCGATGCTGGTTCCCTCTTCTGCCAACCACTTCCGGCTGGGATTCGGACCTGCTGATCTCCCGCTCCGAGCCGGAGGCAGACTACCCCCAGGAAGCGCTTTACGATATGGAAGCGGCCGGTTTTTTTCAGGCAGCATCCCGGTTTGCCCCGCCCGGCCTGATCCACGCCCTGAAAATCATCTCCGACAACCGGGAACACCCGGTAACGGAACTCAATGGTAAACGGGTCTCCCGCCTGATCAGGGAACAGCTGGATTCGGTAGCACGGTTGGTGGGACAGCTGAGGAACAGGGTGTGACCGATCGACGAAACATTCTGGTCACGGGCGCGAGCCGGGGGATTGGCCGGGCGATCTGCGACACATGCCTGGCCCGTGGCTACCGGGTGGTGGGGATCGCCCGCCAGTTCGCCCCGGAGATCAGTTCAGGGCCAGGATTCTTCCCGCGGTCGCTGGATCTGGCCGACCTCGACGGGTTGCCGGCCGCACTGCAGCAGATACATCGGGAGTTTCCGGCGATCGACACCGTCATCTGCAACGCAGGCAGTGGCCGATTCGGGGCGCTGGAACAGTTTTCAGCGGCCCAGATAAAGGGCCTGATCGACCTCAACCTGACCAGCCAGATACTGCTGGCGCGGGAGTTCATACCTGCCTTCAAGGGCAGGGGTCATGGTGATATCATCTTTATGGGCTCCGAATCGGCCCTCAGCGGTGGCGGGCGGGGGGCAGTCTACGCTGCCACCAAATTCGGCCTGAGAGGGCTCGCCCAGTCGTTGCGGGCGGAGTGTGCCGGCGCCGGGGTGCGTGTCGGGATCATCAACCCCGGGATGGTACTCAGCGCCTTTTTCGATCAGCTCGATTTCCGGCCGGCAGCGGAAGAGGATTGTCACCTGGAGCCCAAGGACGTGGCGGAGGCAGTCAGCCTCATGCTCGACGCACGGCCCGGCGCCGCCATCGATGAGATCAACCTGTCACCCCAGAAACGGGGCATCCGCTGGAGTAAAAAAACCTAACAGAGTGACTCGCGCAAAGGCGCAAATACGCAAAGGAAAACCTGGAAAAACGAAAACCTGTAAATGCTGGACTATTTCGAAACAGCAATAAATCCATAACAACCCTCAATTGGCAGTGACGCCGTAATCACGCCGATGATGGCACAGGCATCCACTGCAACCAGCACCGACTTCTGAACTGGTGCAGTACCCGGAACACAGGTTTACTGGGGTACGACGTTGGTCGCGCTGGGGCCTTTCTGGCCTTGCTCGACATCGAAGGATACGGTTTGTCCTTCAGCAAGTGACTTGAAGCCGCCGCCCTGGATGCTGCTGTGGTGAACGAAGACGTCCTTAGAGCCGTCAGAAGGAGCGATGAAGCCGAAGCCTTTTGCGTCGTTGAACCACTTAACTGTACCTGTAGCCATGTCGGTTACCTCTGGTGAAATTAAACCTAGATCCTGGCAAGTATTCGCACGCACATAGCACAACCTCTTGTCCCGTATAGCGATATGAAAAATCTTGGCAATCACAATAAGGATTCCACGCAATTTTTCATTCGCTCTACGAAACAATAGCTTGCACTCTGTACGCACGACTACTTGCAGGATCTAGGTTAAACGTGTGTTTATGCAGATGTTTGTCGAGTGCTTACGGAAGAATCTGCTACGCACTGCGAGAGGTAAACTACCGAAAAACTACAAAAACACTGCAATGGCGGCACTATATTGAATACTTGAACAAAAAACAAGGCATTATAGCTGGGGCCAGTGCTGACGCACGAATGGATCAGAGAAGGCTAACTCTTTGGAAAAGCGGGCCAGGGTGTTGATCAGATGCCTCAGACGCATGAGGTAGTGATAGCCTTGCATGACGTTCCAGTTTTTGCGAACGCATGCTCGTAGGAATAACCTTGTCTACCCTGAGCAGGCGGAATCCCTGGAGTTCTGCAGCATCCTCTACTCCTACCGCATGTCCCTGGCCCACCCCGCCAACATGGCCACCTGCCCCCTCACCATCAGCATCTATCTGTTCCACCTAGGCACAGTAAACGTGCCCACCCTACGGGGAACGCTGCCGCAGTGCCTCGTATAGGGTGACGCCGGCAGCTACCGAGACGTTGAGGCTCTCCACCGTACCCTTCATCGGCAGCCGGACCAGCAGGTCGCACGCCTCGCGGGTGAGGCGGCGCAGCCCCTTCTCCTCAGCGCCCATCACCACGCCGAGGGGTCCCTTGAGGTCCGCCTGATACAGGCTGGTCTCTGCCTCGCCGGCGGCCCCCACCAGCCGGATGCCCTGCTGCTGCAGCCAGTGGAGGGTTCGGGAGAGGTTGGTGACCTGAAAAAAGGGGACCTGCTCCGCCGCCCCGCTGGCCACCTTGCAGGCGGTGGGGGTGAGACCGGCGGCACGATCTTTGGGTGTGATCACCGCATCCACGCCCACGGCATCCGCCGTGCGCAGGCAGGCGCCCAGGTTGTGGGGGTCCTGGACGCCGTCCAGGATCAACAGAAACGGCGGAGACTCCAGCTCTTCCACGAAACGCTGCAGCGCTTTCTCGTCCCTGGCGACCGGCGCCAGGGTGCGGGCGGCCACCCCCTGGTGATTGGTCCCGGGAACCAGCCGCTCCAGTTCCTCCCGATCAACCTGGTGCAGGCGAACACCCGCCTCCTTCACCAGCCCGATCAGTTCCCGGATCCGCCGGTCCCGGCGCCTGGCCTCTACCCACACCTCGAGCACCGATTCCGCACCGTGCTTGAGGGCGGTGCGGACGCTGTGCAGGCCGGTGATCAGCTGGGATGATCTGCTCATCAAAGTACTGTGCCTAAGCGATCGTAGGGTGCAATAGCGAAGCGTATTGCACCGGTAGCGGTGCGGGCCCGGCTGGATTGTGCAATACGCTGCGCTATTGCACCCTACGGGGCTGCTGGAACGGGGCGTAGAGGGTCACCGGTGGAATCCGGGAACCATGGGCAAATATCAGGCCTGGGGCTTAGCTTTCGGTTTCCGTTTGCGCTTCCTGCGTAACTTGGCCGGCCTCTTCTGCTCCTCCTGCTGCTTCTGCCCGGAGCTCTCCGCCGGTTTTCCACCCCGCCTGCCGCCGCTCCGCTTCTTAGAGGAACGCCTGCGGCCACGCTTTGGTGGCTCTTCGCCGGTCCCGCTCGACTCCAGCACGAAATCGATCTTCTTGTCGTCCAGGTTGACCGCCGCCACCTTCACCCGGATCCGATCACCGAGCCGGTACACCTTCCCGGAGCGCTCACCGTTGAGGCGATGGCCGATCGGGTCGAAGTGGTAGTAGTCGTTGTCCAGGGCGCTGATGTGGACCAGTCCCTCTACGTAGATCTCGTCCAGCTCAACGAACAGACCAAAGGAGGTGACGCTGGTGATGATGCCCTCGAAGCTCTCACCCACCTTGTCCAGCATGTACTCGCACTTGAGCCAGGCGTCGGCATCCCGCGTCGCTTCGTCGGCCCGTCGTTCGGTGGTGGAGCTGTGCTCTCCCAGCGTTGCCAGCTCGGTCTGGGAATATTCGAAATCTTCCTTCGTCCCACCCGTAAGCAAGTGGAGGATGGCCCGGTGGACGATCAGATCCGGGTAACGGCGGATCGGCGAGGTGAAATGGGTGTAGGCCGGAAAGGCCAGACCGAAATGGCCGATATTCTCCGCGCTATACACCGCCAGGGACATGGACCGCAACAAAACGGTCTGGATCAGGTGAAAATCAGGCCGTCCCTTCACCGACTCCAGCAGCACCGCGTAGTCCTTGGCCTGGGGTTTGTCTCCCCCATCCAGTTTAAGCCCCAGCTCGGCGAGAAAACTGCGCAGGTCGGTCAGCTTCTCGGACTGAGGTCCTTCGTGATTGCGATAGA
This sequence comes from Sedimenticola sp., assembly GCA_030619405.1. Classification (GTDB taxonomy): domain Bacteria; phylum Pseudomonadota; class Gammaproteobacteria; order Chromatiales; family Chromatiaceae; genus JAUXBK01. The sequence goes on from JAUXBK010000144.1 coordinate 3,910, forward strand.
GCGCCGACAGCTTCTTCCGCAACAGAAAACGGGCGGCGGCCACGTTAGCCGCCAGCATGCACTCTTCGATCATGCGGTGGGCGTCGTTGCGGTACACCGGCACGATCCGCTCCACCTTGGACTCGTCGTTGAACAGGATCCGGGTCTCGGTGGTGTCGAAGTCGATGGCGCCCCGCGCTTTTCTCGCCTCATGCAGCACCTGATAGAGTCCGTGCAGCTCGTTCAGGTGCGGCAGCAACTTCTCATACCGGCCGCACAGATCCCGGTCGTCATCCACCACCATGGCCGCCACCTGGTCGTAGGTGAGGCGGGCGTGGGAGCGCATTACCGCCTGATAGAATTTGGAGCGGGTGATCTTCCCTTCCCGGTTGATATAAAGGTCACAGACCATGCAGAGCCGGTCCACCTCCGGGTTCAGGGAACAGAGGCCGTTGGAGAGCGCCTCCGGTAACATTGGAATCACCCGGTCGGGGAAGTAGACCGAGTTGCCCCGCCGTCTCCCTTCATCGTCCAGGGCAGTGCCCCGCCTGACGTAACTGGAGACATCGGCGATGCAGACCAGCAGCTTCCACCCCTTGGGTTTCGCCTCGCAATAGACCGCATCGTCGAAATCCCGGGCATCCGCCCCGTCGATGGTCACCAGCGGCAGATTCCGCAGGTCCATCCTGCCCTGCTTGTCCGCCTCCTCCACCGCTTCGCCCAGGTCAGCGATCTCCGCCTCCACCTCCTCCGGCCACTCGGTGGGTATGCTGTGGGCCCTAATGGCGACGTCCGTCTCCATCCCCGGGGCCATGTGATCCCCCATCACCTCGATCACCCGGCCCACCGGCTGGGTCCGCTTGGTGGGCTGCTCGATGATCTCCGCCAATACGATCTGGCCATGGCCGGCACCGCCCAGGTCCTGCTCCGGTATCACCACCTCCAGGTGGAGCCGTTTGTTGTCCGGTGTCAGAAAGCCAACCCCATGCTCCAGATAGAGCCGGCCCACAATCTGCTTGTTGGCCCGCTCCAGCACCTCCACCAGCGCCCCCTCCCGACGTCCCCGATGGTCGACACCAACCAGCCGCACCACCGCCCGGTCGCCGTGCAGCAGGCTGCGCATCTGTCGCGGGGTGAGGAACAGATCATCCATGCCCTCGTCCGGCTTGAGAAAGCCGAACCCATCCGGATGGCCGATGATGCGCCCAGCAATCAGATCCTTCTTGTTGACCAGGCAGAACGAGCCCCGCCGGTTGCGCACCAGTTGACCGTCCCGCTCCATGGCGTTGAGGCGACGCCGCAACCCCTCCAGCTCATCCTCACCGGTCAGCCCCAGTCGCTCCGCGATCTCCGATCGCCGCATGGGGGTGCCGACCTCTTTCAGCAGCTCCAGGATGAACTCTCGGCTGGGTATGGGGTGCTCGTACTTCTTCGCCTCCCGGGCCTGATGGGGGTCGGATTTGCAGGGGGGGGGGTTGTTGGATGGTTTTGCCACGTGCGATGTTCCTGTTGTTGGTTAACGCTGTTCCCGGTTGGATTGTACCCCCAGTAGCGTTTGCTGTCCCTTTTCTGCCTTTATTCGAGGCATTTGCACTGTGGCATTTTTCCGCAGTGGTTAAAGTGCCGCCTCGCAGGTTGTGTGTGCAGCACCATACTGTAGCCCGGATGGCGTGAAACGGAATCCGGGGTCGTGCCGGTATCTGCCTTCTCTTTTCTGCCTTCTGCCCTCTGAATGGTGGGCATGTTTTTTGTGCCCACGCGGAATAAATCAACCGCGCAACGTGGCGTTAAAACTCGCCCAGGCTCTCCAGCCAGCGGGTGACCGCAGCGAACGGGATCCTCTCCTGCTCGAGCCTGAGGTTCTCTCCCAGGCGGTTTTCACACAGGGACCGGTAGGTCGCCTGTTCCACCGGGCTCAGGTGGTCGAGCCGACCGGTGAAACGCTTGGCTTTTTCCTCCTGGCCCCAGATCTCCGGGTACCGCTTCAGGGTTTCGAGGTCCATGAGGAACCCGCGCACATCGGGAAAATAGCCCCGCAGCTGGGAGAGGATTGCGAATCCATGGGTGTCGATGTCACCCCAGTAGTGGATCTCTCTCTGCCGCAGCCACTCCACCCCCTGCAGACTGCCGATACCGTAACCGAGACCAAAGATCACCATCCCGCCCGGGGTTGCTGGAAAGCTGAGCCCGTTGATCTTGTTTTCGGTGATGAAGAGGCGACGGCAGAGGGGGGCCAGCCGCTGGAACTGGTCCAGTGGCAGGGTGATGTCTCTCATCTCTCCGAACTGGGCTGCGCACTCCGGATCCAGCAACCGGAATCTGATCAGGGGCTGGTCGTACTTGAGCCCGAATCGGCGTTCGAATCCATGGTGGGCAAGACCGGTGACCGTTCGGTCTACCGCCTCCGGCGGCAGCACCTGCTCCAGTAGATCACTGAGGATACGGCGGTTGGCCTCGATGAACTTACTGTCCACCCCGGGGATCTGGAGTTCCCGCAGATAACGGTCCGGCCGAGGGTTGGCAACGAAGAAGTCGAGCACAGAGAGCAGCCCGGGCCAGACGTCACCCTGCTCCAGCACCCGCAAGGGCGCACGCTCGATCCATCCGCGGAGGATCGGGTAACATCGGCGGATATCCTGGCTGAGCCGAGCAAAGCGCTGAAACTCCCGCTGTTTACCCAGGTATTCGATCAGGTCGGAGGGTTCGTCGAACACTACCCGTTGTGGCAGGCGCTGACGTCCCATCTGGCGGTGATTGACCTCCCGGTATTCGATCCGGTAGCCGCGGCCGGTATGGCATTTCCCCCCGCTCTCCACCGACTGTTTCCAGCTGCCGACCCGGGGGAACTCCTGTAGCAGCCGACCTGCATCCGGTCGCCCCACCGGAATGGCCAGGGGAAACAGCTCATCCTGTCCCAGCCAGGCCCGCAGCACCCGGCCGCTGTTCCAGTACCTCAGAGCCTTTGCCCGGATCTCCTTCGGCTCAAGCATGGG
>JAUXBK010000215.1 GCA_030619405.1 Sedimenticola sp.
GCGGAAGCAGCGGTGCGGCACAATCTGCTGGAGTATGCGGAGCTGATGCTGTTCCTGCTGGTGGCGATGACCTACATCAACGCCATGGAAGAGCGGCGGATATTCGATGCCCTGCGCGCCTGGCTGGTGCGTCGCGGTTTCGGGTTTCGCGCCCTGTTCTGGATAACCGGCATCCTGGCATTCTTCATTTCACCGGTGGCCGACAACCTGACCACCGCCCTGTTGATGTGTGCCGTGGTGATGGCCGTGGGGGGGGATAACGACCGGTTTATCGGCCTGGCCTGTATCAATATCGTGGTCGCGGCCAATGCGGGCGGCGCCTTCTCCCCCTTTGGCGACATCACCACGCTGATGGTGTGGCAAAAAGGGGTGTTGCCGTTCCAGACCTTTTTCAACCTGTTCATCCCCTCCCTGGTCAACTTCCTGGTTCCCGCCGCCATCATGCATTTCGCGATCCCCAATGTGAAGCCCGACCCCATGGACGAGAAAGTGGAGATGCAGCGGGGCGCACGCCGCATCATCGGCCTGTTTCTGCTCACCATCGCCACCGCGGTTTCGTTCCACAACTTCCTGCACATGCCGCCGGTGATCGGCATGCTCACCGGCCTCGGCTACCTGCAGCTGTTCGGCTTCTTTCTGAAGAAGACCCATGCCCGCAACGAGGGCAGCCGCCCCGACAACACGGAGCACGATGGCGAAATGGGGACCCCCGGCGCCTTTGATGTGTTCAGCCCGGTAGCCAAGGCCGAGTGGGACACCCTGCTCTTCTTCTACGGCGTAGTGCTCTGCGTCGGCGGCCTGGGTTTCATCGGCTACCTGAGCATGGCCTCCGAGCTGATGTATACAGGCTGGGGCGCCACCTATGCCAATGTGGCGGTGGGCGTGCTGTCGGCCATCGTGGACAATATCCCGGTGATGTTCGCGGTACTCACCATGAACCCGGACATGTCCACCGGTCAGTGGCTGCTGGTGACCCTGACCGCCGGTGTGGGCGGCTCCATGCTCTCTATCGGCTCTGCTGCCGGGGTGGCGCTGATGGGGCAGTCCCGGGGAAAGTACACCTTTTTCGGGCACCTCAAGTGGGCACCCGCGATCGCCGCCGGCTATATCGCCAGTATACTTACCCATATGGTCGTTAACGCCGATTTTTTCTCATGAGATCAAGGCGGTTCCCAAGAATCCACCGCATCCTACCCGTTTGAACCGGCTCGCATGCTGTGCGTGGTGGCCCGACCTGAAACAGCGGGGCGCAGAGCGCCCGATCGATGGTTCCCACGCAGAGCGTGGGAACCAGATGATATCCCGAAGGAGTCCAAAGTTAAGGGATATTTGATAGGGACCTGGCAGAGAACCTACTGCGGGGTCCTTGCCGTTGAGACCTTGACAACGACGGAGGCCGGTGTTCGAGTGTACACTACCCAGTCTGGCTGCCCCGCCAATCTCATTGCAGGAACAAATGACGAAACAGACCTCCAATAACGCCCTTCACATCACGCGCGATACCCTGGCACTGGTGCTGGCCGGCGGACGTGGTTCCCGCCTGCATGAACTGACCCGCTGGCGCGCCAAACCTGCCCTCTTCTTCGGGGGCAAGTTCCGTATCATCGACTTCCCCCTCTCCAACTGCGTCAACTCCGGTATTCGCCGTATCAGTGTACTGACCCAGTACAAGGCCCACTCCCTGATCCGGCACCTGGTACGGGGCTGGAGTTCTTTTGGCAGCGAGTTGGGAGAATTCGTCGAAGTCCTGCCCGCCTCCCAGCGCCGCTCCGATGCCTGGTACACGGGAACGGCGGATGCCGTGCACCAGAACATGGACATCATCAAGTCGTTGAATCCCCGATATGTTCTGATCCTTTCCGGCGACCATATCTACAAGATGGACTACGGCAATCTGCTCTCCTTCCACGTGGAGAGGGGTGCGCCGATGACCGTCTCCTGCATCGGGGTCTCCCTGGAAGAGGCGAAGGGGTTTGGCGTCATGAGTGTGGACGACAACCATCGGGTGACCGCTTTCGAGGAAAAACCGAAAGCCCCCCTACCGATGCCCGGGTCCCAGGATATGGCGCTGGTCTCCATGGGGAACTACGTGTTCGATACCGATTACCTGTTTCAGATCCTGGAGCAGGATGCTGCCAACCCCATGTCGACCCATGACTTTGGAAAAGATATCATCCCCCGGATCCTGACAGAAGGGGAGATCGCCGCCTACCCGTTCCAGGATCCGAACACCGGCGGTCAGCCCTACTGGCGTGACGTGGGTACCCTGGACACCTTCTGGGAGGCCAATATGGGACTGGTGGACGTGGTCCCGGAGCTCAACCTGTACGACGAGGAGTGGCCCATCCTCACCTATCAGCGCCAGCTGCCGTCCGCCAAATTCGTGCTGCAGGGGCCGGGGCGGGAGGGCAAGGCCCTCGACTCCATCGTCTCCGGTGGCTGTATCGTCTCGGGGGCGCTGTTGAACCGTTCCCTGCTCTTCTCCCGGGTCAAGATTCACTCCTATGCCCGGGTGGAGGAGTCGGTGATACTGCCGGAGGTGGATGTGGGGCGCCACTGCCAGATCCGACGGGCCATCATCGACCGCGGCTGCCACCTCCCCCCGGGCACGGTGATCGGTGAAAACCCGGAGGAGGATGCGGAACGTTTCCGGGTGACCAGAAACGGTATCGCGGTGATAACGCCGGAGATGCTGGGACAGAAGGCACGGGTGGGCATCTGACCCCTGCTTTCCCCGCCAGACCGACACGAAGATACCTACCCGGAAAAACACCACCGTGAGCATCGACACACTGCTGATCTTCACCGATCTGGACGGCACCCTGCTGAACCACGACAGCTACAGCTGGGCACCGGCCCAACCGGCCCTCGATCAAATAGCGGCACGCGGCATCCCGCTGATCCTCTGCTCCAGCAAGACCCGTAGCGAACTCCTGGAACTTCGCCGGCAACTGGAGAACCACCACCCCTTCATCACCGAGAACGGCAGCGCCGTCTATGCCCGGCCGGTTATTTCGATGCGGGCCGGGAGAACTCCGAAGAGGCGTATGAATCACGGCTCTTCTCCTTGGAGCGCGCCCGGATCCTTCAGCTGCTCGACCGTCTGCGGGCAGGGCACGGCTACCGATTCAGGGGTTTTCACGACATGTCCGTGGACGAGCTGGTGGCGGCCACCGGCCTCACCTCCGAGGCGGCGCAAAAAGCAAAGCAGCGTGACTGTTCCGAGCCGATCCAGTGGCTGGACGACGGGCAGGCGCTGGCCGCCTTTCGCCGGCAGCTGGAACAGAAGGGGCTGCGGCTGCTGCGGGGGGGACGTTTCCAGCACGTGATGGGGGAGACCGACAAGGGGCTGGCCATCCAGTGGCTGATCGAGCGTTACCGGCAGCGCTGGCCGGAGCGTCGATTCACCAGTGTCGCCCTGGGGGACAGCCCCAATGATCGAGGCATGCTGGAGGCGGTGGACATCCCGGTGGTGATCAAGCCGGCACGGGGCGAACCGCTGCGGCTTGAGCACTCGGAGCGGCTCATCTATGCTGACGCAAAGAGGCCGGAGGGGTGGCAGAAGGCGATGGAGAAGATACTAGCCCCGACATAACAACAGTTCAAACTCGTACAAATCAAGGTATGCGATAGAGGACCTTGCAAAATACCCCTCTCCCCCTGGGAGACGACTCCATGGATGGAGGAGGTAGAGCGACGCAGGATGCCAAAGCCGAGGGTTGGGGTGAGGGGATCGAAAAAGACAACACTTTGATTTTAATCACCCTCACCCTGGCCCTCTCGACTCTGGTTCCGAACTTCGTTCTACCTCCTCCATCCCTGGAGTCGTCCCTCAAGGGAGAGGGGATTGAAGAGTTTTGCCATCAGATAAATCCGTGTTCGATCAGCGGCTGAATCACTATCGATCCCGGAAACTGGCCACCAATGGCACGGTGCTCTCCGTCGACAGCTTCCGCGCCCTGAAGTCCTGCTACTTCCGCATCGCCCTGGACCTGATCGACTCCTACCACAATGACGCCCTGTACAACGGGCTCACCCTGGACCGGCATGCAGAAGAAGAGGCGGTGGAGCTCTTCTCCAAGAACATCATCCAGGCCGGGGAGACCTTTCTCGCCAACCCGATGGAGACCCCCTTCATCCCCAACGGAACCGGGTGATCAGCGCCATCCCCGATTTTCTCGACCGCCTCTACGCGGCGGTCGAACAAGACAATAAATTCAGGGCCGAGGACCATAAATGCAGGTCCTAGGTACTAGATCCTAGGACCTAGGTCCTAGGAAAAACAAGATTTACCCCACCTAATTGGATTAGTCCAGACCTCAACACCATGATTTGATCATGGATATATAACTTATACTGGGGTATCCCTTTGACTCCACTGGCCCCCATATATGGGGTAA
>JAUXBK010000079.1 GCA_030619405.1 Sedimenticola sp.
AACCCTGCCGTTACCGGCAACGCACCCCCGGTTCGGGAACAGGTGACACCACACCATGACTGAATCTTCCACATCCTGTTAGTGTTCAGTAGTAAAACATGCGACTTCGTGTCGCAGCAACGGCTAGCATAAGCCGTCGTTTGGCTTTTGGGGCGCTGTGGCGTAGCGGCGGCGGGATCGGAGGGTACGGAGTCAGCTACGAAGCGCAGAGCCGCTCGGGAGGGTGCCGGAGCGCGCGTGGTTTGCGTGCGGAGGCAGCCCGAGCAGGCGGCGGGGTGGGTTCGGGATTCCGTGTCTATGGCTCCCTCTCCCCCTCCTCCTTCTGTTTCTTCAGTCCACGATTCAAGAGATAGAGCTAGTCTCCGCCCCCCTGGTAGATCAGGATCGGTGAATCCGCCGGGGTCAGCTGGTTGTCGGCCGACAGCGACGGGGAGAGGAGAGTGGCCAGGAGGATCAGGATCAGTCTGTGCATGGTGAAAGGTCTCTGTGGTTGGTCAATCTGTAACTTGATTAGTGCTGAAACTCAGCTAAACGACTTTTACCGCGAATGAACGCGTATAAACGCAAATAAATGAAAGCATTGGCGAGAAAATTTCCGTGCCAAAGACAGGTTTGGTAAAAATTCGCGTTTATTTGCGTTCATTCACGGCTGAATCAATCGTGGCTGAAACATAGACTTAATCAGGATCTGTAATGCCAGGTCCTATTCGCTGTCGCCATTCGCCGGCGCGGGAGAGAATCTCGTCGCTGTCCAGGGTGAGCAGTTGCTTTTCCCGCAACAACTGTTTGCCCGCCACCCAGACGTCTGTCACTTTCTCCCGCCCGGTGGCGTACACCAGCTGGGAGAGGGGATGGTAGAGCGGTTGGCTTTCCAGACCACTCAGGTCGACGGCCGTGATATCGGCTGCCTTCCCCGCCTCCAGGGAGCCGGTTTCGGCAGCGATACCCAGGGCCATGGCCCCGTTCAGGGTGGCCATGCGCAGGGCCTTGGCGGCCGGCAGGGCACGGGCATCCCTGGCCACCCCTTTGGTCAGCAGGGCGGCGGTGCGCATCTCGCTGAACATATCCAGGTCGTTGTTGCTGGCCGCCCCGTCAGTCCCCAGGGCCACGTTGACCCCGGCTGCCATGAGTGCAGCCACGGGGCAGAAGCCGGTGGCCAGTTTCAGGTTGGATTCGGGACAGTGTACGACACTGGCCCCGCTCTTTGCGAACTGTGCCATTTCCTCTGGTTCGAGCTGGGTCATGTGTACCGCCATCAGGGAGGGGGAGACGAGCCCCAGGCTGGTGAGCCGCTCGAGCGGGCGCACACCATATTGGCTGAGCCCTTGCCGCACCTCGTCCCGGGTCTCGTGCAGATGCATATGCACAGGGATCTCCAACTCGTCCGCCAGTACCCGGATTCGCTCCAGTGGTTGATCCGACACCGTGTAGGGGGCGTGGGGGGCGAAAGCGGTGGAGATCAGGCTGTCGTGGCGGAACTGATCGTGCACCTCCAGCCCACGGCGCAGATAGTCGTCGGGCCCCTCCGCCCAGGCAGATGGGAAGTCAATCAGGATCAACCCCACCACCGCCCGCATACCGGCGGCGGCGGCGACCCGCCCGGCCTGGTCGGGGAAGAAGTACATGTCGTTGAAGCAGGTGACGCCCCCTCTCAGCATCTCCGCCACCGCCAGCCGGGTCCCGTCGGTCACGAACTCTTCGCTGACCCAGCGCTTTTCGGCCGGCCAGATGTATTCGTTCAGCCAGGTCATCAATGGCAGATCGTCCGCCAGTCCCCGCAACAGGGACATGGTGGCATGGGTGTGGGCATTGATCAGCCCGGGGATGAGGGCATGCCCCGGGAGTTCCTGTTCGTCGGTCGGACGGTAGCGCTGCCGCGCCTCGGTGGAGGGCAGTATCTCCAGGATACGCCCGCCGCCGATGGCGATCGAGTGGTGATCCAGCACCCGTTCATCCGGGGCTACCGGGATAACCCAGCGCCCGTGTATCAGTGTATCGATATTCAAAGTGACGCCCCCTGGCTCCTTTGGCCCACTATAGACCATACCGTTACCCATAACTCGACCCGAAAGCGTTGCCTCACACGGAGGCACGGAGGAACGAAGAAGAATAAAGCGATTATTCCAATTCCAGCATACCTGGGCCGATTCGCATAGGCCTGTTTACAGCACAGCCGACGACAATACCTCCGATTTCATTCTCATTCACCTCTTCATTCTCCGTCTCTTCGTGAGAATGTTTTGTCTTACCGAGGTATGGGTAACGATAAGACTACAGACACAACCAAACCCGAAATTATAGAATAGGCGAATTTGCCACTGGTTTGAATCAGATGGAAACGAAACCACTCGATATCCGCGCCGATGCGGACCACGCCATCGTCTGGCGCAACGACCGGCTCTATCTCCTGGATCAGCGTCTGTTACCCGGGGAAGAGTGCTATCTGGAACTGCACGGCGCGGACGAGACTGCATCCGCCATTCGTGACATGGTGGTGCGGGGGGCGCCGGCCATCGGTATCACCGCGGCTTACGGGGTGGTGCTGGCGGCGCGCCGACGCTATGCGGAATCCCCGGCCGGCTGGCGGGGACTGATGACCCATGATTACTCGGTGCTTGCCACTTCCCGGCCCACCGCCGTAAATCTGTTCTGGGCCCTGGACCGGATGAAGCGGGTTGCGGACAATCTGACCGCCGGTGACCCGGAACAGCGGTTGCTGCGGGAGGCCCGGGCCATACACCAGGAGGACGTGGCTGCCAACCGGACCATGGGCGGCCTGGGTGCCGGTCTGATCAAGGAGTACACTTCGGTCATCACCCACTGCAACGCCGGTGCCCTCGCCACCGGCGGTTACGGAACCGCGCTGGGGGTGGTACGCACGGCGTATGTGGCCGGGAAGGTCAAAATGGTCTATGCGGACGAGACCCGGCCCTGGCTCCAGGGCTCACGCCTCACTGCCTGGGAACTGGCGCGTGACGGGATCCCGGTCACCCTGCTGACCGACGGGGCGGCCGCCAGCCGCCTGGCACAGGGGGGCATCGACTGGGTCATCGTCGGTTCCGACCGGATAGCCGCGAATGGAGACGTGGCAAACAAGATCGGCACCTACAACCTGGCGGTGGTGGCCCGTCACCACGGGGTCCGGGTGATGGTGGTGGCCCCGACCTCCACTGTCGATATGAGTCTGGCATCCGGAGCGGAGATCCCGATCGAGACCCGGGATCCGGCAGAGGTGCTCCGCTGTGGCGGTCGGCAGATTGGGGCGGATGGTGTCGATGCCTGGAACCCCGTGTTCGATATCACCCCGGCAGCGCTGGTGGATGCCATTGTCACCGAAAAAGGAGTGGTGCGTTCGCCGAATGCGGAAACCATGGCTCAAATGATGGCCAGATAGCCTGAGAGCCCCTGAAACGCGATATCAGCCGTTTTGTTTTGAAGGCAATACCCCCCGCGGAATTATGCTAGTATAAGCGGCTGATTTTGGCTGTTGGCTGGACTCGCCCGGCACGCGGGCGGGACGGTCCTTCTGGCAGGGAACGGATGGCTATCCAAGTATGACCGAATTCGCAAAAGAAGTTCTCCCGGTCAATCTCGAAGACGAGATGCAGCAGTCCTATCTCGATTACGCCATGAGCGTAATCGTAGGGCGGGCCCTCCCCGATGTCCGCGACGGACTCAAACCGGTGCACCGGCGCGTACTCTACGCCATGAGTGTCCTGGGCAACGACTGGAACAAGCCCTACAAGAAGTCGGCCCGCGTAGTTGGTGACGTGATCGGTAAGTATCACCCGCACGGTGACACCGCTGTCTATGACACTATCGTCCGTATGGCCCAGCCTTTCTCCATGCGCTACATGCTGGTGGACGGGCAGGGCAACTTCGGTTCGGTGGACGGGGACGCCCCGGCCGCCATGCGTTATACCGAAGTGCGTATGGCGCGGATCGCCCACAGCATGCTGGACGATCTGGATAAGGAAACGGTCGACTTCATCCCCAACTACGACGAGTCGGAGCGCGAACCCACGGTGCTCCCGGCGCGTACTCCCAATCTGCTGGTCAACGGCTCCGCCGGCATCGCCGTGGGGATGGCAACCAATATTCCCCCGCACAACCTGACCGAGGTGGTGAATGGCTGTATCGCACTGATCGACGACCCCACCATCACCATCCGGCAGCTGATGGCGCATATCCCGGGCCCGGATTTCCCCACCGCGGCGATCATCAATGGCGCCCAGGGTATCGATGAGGCCTACCGCACCGGGCGCGGGCGTATCTCACTGCGGGCCCGCAGTGAGATCGAGACCGACGAAAGCACCGGAAAGCAGCGGATCCTGGTGCATGAGCTCCCGTATCAGGTCAACAAGGCACGGATGCTGGAAAAGATCGCCGAGCTGGTCAAGGAGAAGCGGATCGAGGGCATCACCGAGATGCGTGATGAGTCCGACAAGGACGGCATGCGGGTGGTGATCGAGCTGCGCCGTGGTGAGGTGGCGGAGGTGGTGCTGAACAACCTCTATCAGCACACCCAGATGCAGAGCGTCTTTGGTATCAATATGGTGGCGCTGGTGGACGGCCGCCCCCGGCTCCTGAATCTCAAGCAGATGCTGGAGTATTTTATCCGGCACCGGCGGGAAGTGGTCACCCGGCGCACCCTCTACGAACTGCGCAAGGCGAGGGAGCGAGCCCATGTGCTGGAGGGGCTGGCGGTGGCGCTGGCCAATATCGACGAGGTGATCGCCCTGATCAAGGCGGCGGCCAGCCCGGCCGAAGCAAAGCAGGCGCTGCTGGCACGCCATTGGCAATCAAGCGCCGTCGAGGCGATGCTGGAACGGGCAGGTGCGGATGCTTCGCGGCCCCAGAACCTGGGGCCGGGGTACGGCCTGACGGAGCAGGGTTACCGACTGAGCGAGGTGCAGGCCCAGGCGATCCTGGATCTCAGGCTGCACCGCCTGACCGGTCTTGAGCAGGAGAAAATACTCAAAGAATACAGCGATATAATAGATAAAATTAAGGAACTGCTGGATATCATATCAAGTCCGGACCGGTTGATGCAGGTGATCCGGGACGAGCTGGTTGCGATCCGCGATCAGTTCGGGGACGAGCGCCGGACCGAGATTCTCAGCGAGCGCCTGGATCTCACTCTGGAGGACCTGATCACCGAAGAGGACGTGGTGGTGACCCTCTCCCACGCCGGCTATGCCAAGGCCCAGACGCTGGATACCTATCGGGCCCAGCGGCGGGGCGGAAGAGGCAAGACCGCCACCTCCACCCGGGACGAGGATTTCGTCGATCAGCTGTTCGTCGCCAGCACCCACGATACCATCCTCTGTTTCTCCAGCCGCGGGCGGGTGTATTGGCTGAAGGTCTACGAGCTGCCCCAGGCGGGGCGCAACGCCCGGGGCAAGCCGATCGTCAATCTGCTGCCGCTGGAAAAGGGAGAGCGGATAAACGTCGTGCTGCCGGTGCGGGAGTACCTGGAACAGCGTTATGTGTTGATGGTAACCAGCTCCGGGACGGTGAAGAAGACCCGGTTGACGGAGTTCTCCCGTCAACGTGCCAGTGGCATCATCGCCGTGGACCTGCGTGAGGATGACCAACTGGTGGGCGTCGCCATCACCGATGGCAACCAGGATGTGATGCTGTTCACCAGTGCCGGCAAGGCAATCCGCTTCCACGAGAGTCAGGTCAGGGCCATGGGGCGCACCGCCTGCGGTGTCCGCGGGATTCGTCTCGGGGTGGCGCAGAAGGTGATCTCCCTGATCCTCTCCCAGCCGGAGGGGATGGTGCTGACGGTGACCGAGAATGGTTATGGCAAGCGCACCCCGCTGGAGCAATTCCCGCTGAAGGGGCGGGGCGGCATGGGGGTGATCTCGATCAAGGTGTCGGAACGCAACGGCCAGCAGGTCGGGGCGGTTCTGGTCGAGGGGGATGATGAAGTGATGCTCATCACCGATGGGGGAACTCTGGTTCGGACACCGGTGGCGGATATCTCCGTCATGGGACGGGATACCCAGGGGGTGACCATGATCCGGTTGTCCAAGAAGGAAAAACTGGTGGGTATTGCACGAATCGTCTCCCTGGAAGGGGAAGAGGATGAAGCGGAGGAACCCGATCAGGTAGAGGAGTAGGCCTGTTTCCCGAGGTACATGCAGTTTTGACAGGGAAGGACTTGCCAAACCCCATATCGACTGAAGGGCACGAAGTGATCCTGTGTTCAGATTTCCTTCGTGCTCTTCGTGGTAAAAAGCAGTGGCCGGGTTACACTCAAAACAGATATACAAGGCGGTTTTAGAACCCTGCTCTTATGTTTTTATTGCAGGGAAAAACCATTGTTATTCATAAAGTTGTACTGGAGAGTTCAGAATGTCCAGAGTCTATAATTTCAGTGCGGGGCCCGCAGTTCTGCCTGAAGCAGTGTTGGAGCGCGCGCAGGCGGAGATGCTCGAGTGGGGCAGCAGTGGCATGTCGGTCATGGAGATGAGCCACCGCGGCAAAGAGTTCATGTCCATCGCCGGGCAGGCGGAATCAGATCTTCGTGAGTTGATGGAGATTCCGGATAACTACAAGGTGCTGTTTCTTCAGGGCGGGGCCTCAAGTCAGTTTGCCATGGTTCCCATGAACCTGCTGCAGGGTAAGAAAGGCGCGGATTACCTCAACACCGGTTCCTGGTCCAAGAAAGCGATCGCCGAGGGGCAACGCTACTGCACCGTGAACCTGGCCGGTGGCTCGCCGGAGGGGACGTTCAGCACCCCGTCGCAGGAAGCACTGAAACTGGATCCAAACGCCGCTTACGTTCATTACACCCCCAATGAGACCATTCAGGGCGTCGAATTTCCCTATCTGCCGAAGACCGGAGAGGTACCACTGGTGGCGGATTTCTCCTCCACCATCCTCTCCCGCCCGGTGGATGTCTCCAGATATGGCCTCATCTATGCGGGGGCCCAGAAGAACATAGGCCCGGCAGGTCTGACGGTGGTCATCGTGCGTGACGACCTGATCGGTGACCCCCTGGCCGGTACGCCGACCATGTTCAGCTACGATACCCTGGCCAAGGCGGGATCCATGTACAACACCCCCCCCACTTACGGCTGGTATCTGGCCGGACTGGTGTTTCAGTGGCTGAAGGAGAATGGCGGTCTGGAGGCAATGGCCGTGATCAATGAGCGTAAGGCAGAGAATCTATACGCTGCCATCGATGGCTCTGATTTCTATGACAATCCCGTGGACCCTGATAGCCGCTCCTGGATGAATGTGCCCTTCACCCTGGCGGATGCAGCGCTGGATGGGACCTTCTTGGAGGAGGCCAGAGAAGCGGGGCTGGTCAGCCTCAAGGGCCACCGCTCGGTCGGTGGCATGCGGGCCAGCATCTACAATGCCATGCCGGAGGCCGGGGTGGAGGCCTTGATCGACTTCATGGCCGGGTTCGAGAAACGCCACGGGTAAGTGCAGATATTGCGTGACCGTGCGCTGCAGCCTAGGAGCCTGTCCGAGAATAGGAACCGTAGCGAGGGGAATCCATTTTGAGTCAGATTTTTCTATTAAATGAGGCGAATATTGGACATATTTAACGAATTTAATCGAGAAATCTGGCCAAAATGGGTTTTCCGCAGTAGGTTCTCTATTCTCGGACAGGCTCCTAGCCGTGCATCCGTGTGAATCAGACTGCGACCATACCAAAAAAACAGGTTTAAAAATAATGTTCAAGATTTTGACTTTAAACAATATATCAGTAGCAGGACTCGACCGGCTTCCGCGGGAGAAGTACGAGGTGGCATCCGAGATCAGCAATCCTGACGCCATCATGCTGCGCTCTTACAAGATGCACGACATGGAGATCCCAAAGACGGTGCGGGCCATCGGCCGGGCGGGGGCGGGGGTGAACAATATCCCGGTCGAAAAGATGACGAAGATCGGGGTGCCGGTGTTCAACGCCCCCGGCGCCAATGCCAATGCCGTAAAAGAGCTGGTGCTGGCGGGCATGCTGATGTCGATCCGGAATATCCTGCCGGCCTGGCGTTTTGCCGGCGGTCTGGAGGGTAGCGATGAAGAGATCCTTAAAGCGGTGGAGGCGGGAAAGAAGAACTTCCGGGGATTCGAGTTGCCGGGGCGGACCCTGGGAGTCATCGGTCTGGGCGCCATTGGTGTAAAGGTGGCGAATGCCGCTCACGCCCTGGGCATGAAAGTGATCGGCTACGACCCCACCATCACTGTGAGCAGCGCCTGGCAGCTGGATGCCCATGTGGAGCAGGCGGTCTCTCCCGACGATCTGGTTGCCCGCTCCGATTTCATTACTCTGCACATCCCTCTGACGGAAGCGACCCGCAACAAGATCAGTGCGGAGCGGATAGGGCTGATGAAGAAGGGGTCGGTGATCCTGAATTTCGCCCGTGACGGCCTGGTGGACGAGAAGGCGGTGCGGGCGGCGCTGGACGACGGCCACCTGCACGGCTATGTCTGCGACTTTCCCAGCAACCTGCTGAAGGACCACCCGCGCTGTATCACGCTGCCCCACCTGGGCGCCTCCACCATCGAGGCGGAAGACAACTGTGCCATCATGGTGGCCACCGAGATACGGGACTATCTCGAGAACGGGAACATCCGCAACTCGGTCAACTTCCCCCGGATCAAGCTGCCCCGGAGCAAGGGTTTCCGCATCGCGGTGGTGAACTCCAATGTGCCTAACATGGTGGGCCAGGTCTCCACCGATCTGGCAGAGGCGGGGTTGAACATCATCGACATGCTCAACCGCTCCCGCGGGGAGGTGGCCGTCACTCTGCTGGATACGGACAAGCAGCCAACGCAGGAGACTATGGACCGCATCGCCTCCATCGAGGGGGTGCTGTCGGTACGCTGCCTCGGCTGCCGAGAAAACGGATAGTCGGAGCGGGGGCAGGCCGGTGGCGGAACAGAAACAGCTGGAGAAGATCCGGGAGCGCATCGACCTGCTGGACGTGCAGATCCAGGATCTAATCAATCAGCGGGCGGCGGCAGCCAAGGAGGTGGCGCGGATCAAGCTGGAGGAGGAGAAGGATGCCTTCTTCTACCGCCCCGAGCGGGAGGCCGCGATCCTGAAACAGGTGCAGAAGCGCAACCGTGGACCGATGGGCAGCGAGGAGATGGCCCGGCTGTTCCGGGAGATCATGTCCGCCTGCCTGGCTCTGGAACAGCCGCTGGAGATCGCCTATCTGGGGCCGGAGGGGACCTTTACCCAGGCCGCGGCGCTTAAACACTTCGGTCACTCGATCCGGACCCTGCCGATGGGTTCCATCTCCGACGTGTTTCGGGAGGTGGAGTCCGGGGCCGCCCACTACGGCGTGGTGCCGGTGGAGAACTCCACAGAAGGGGTGGTCAACCACACCCTGGATCTGTTCCTCCACTCGCCCCTGTTCATCTGTGGCGAGGTGAGCGTCCGTATCCATCACCATCTGCTGAGCCTGGCAGCGGATCTGGAGTCGGTGATCCGGGTCTACTCCCATCAGCAGTCACTGGCCCAGTGCCGTCTGTGGCTGGACCGGAACCTGCCGCGGGCAGAGCAGATCACCGTCGGCAGCAATGCGGAGGCGGCGAAGCTGGTCCGTGAGGAGCCCGGCGCGGCGGCCATTGCAAGTGAGATGGCGGCGGAACTCTATCAATTGAAGGGGTTGGCCCGTAATATCGAGGATGCGCCGGACAACACCACCCGTTTTCTGGTGATCGGCAGTCAGAAGGCGTTCCCGAGCGGCGAGGACAAGACCACGTTTCTCTGCGCCACCCGGAACGTGGCTGGTGGGCTGGCTCTGCTGCTGAGCCCGTTGGCAAAGCACGGTATCAGCATGTCCAGGATCGAATCCCGCCCCTCCCGTCAGGGCAACTGGGACTACGTCTTCTTCATCGACATCGAGGGGCACCAGGACGAGCCCCGCGTCGCGCGGGTGCTGGAGGAGCTGAAGGAGGAGGCACGGATGCTGAAGGTGCTGGGATCCTATCCCATTGCGGTGCTTTAAAAATCTCTGTTTGGGTTTTTTATGAGGAGACTGAATGACCACTTCGCAGGTTTGTATGCATTCACGAATAAAAACATAGCCGCGGATTGACGCGGATCAGACATGGATGTTGTTATGGCTTTGATACACGAAAGCTTTACGAAATTTATTAAAAAAATAGTCCTTAGAGATTCTTGCAAAATTCTTCAACCCCCTCTTCCTTGAGGGAGAAGGTAAGGGTGAGGGTGATTACAGACCTCAACACCATGATGAGATCATGGATATATAACTTATTGCTTTTAGGTAAAAATATTGATACCCAGGCGATAATTGGACACTCACGGCAAGTTCTGCCCATCGACCGCGCAAAAAAATGACAGGATTAACAAGATTGCTCAAGATTTAC
>JAUXBK010000143.1 GCA_030619405.1 Sedimenticola sp.
AATCCCCTCTCCCTCAGGGAGACGACTCCATGGATGGAGGAGGTAGAGCGACGCAGGATGCCAAAGCCGAGGGTTAGGGTGAGGGGGTTCAAAAGGGCAGGGGGACTGAACGGTTACCATGGATGGATTCACGGCGTCTCACGGAGCGGTGGGTCAGTGCCGGCTCCCGCTAATCTGACAAAGTAGAGTTAATCGGGTACTTCGTTCTGGTGGTATTATTGGGTCACTACACTGATCACCGGAGCGGAGTACTGGCACGATGGCTGCTCAAAGAGTACCGATGCTTTTGCTGCGTTGGATGGCGTTATCGGCATGGTTGTGGTTCCCTTTGGTCGCCCTCCCGTCCGCACCCGCACAGGATACGATCCGGGTAGGCGTCTACCTGAATCCACCCCTCTCTTTCCCCGATCTGAATGGGAAACCGGGTGGTTTCATTGTCGATCTGCTGGGCTATATTGCGAAACAGCAGGGCTGGGCGCTGCACTATGCTCCCTGCAACTGGGATGAGTGTCATGAACTGCTGGCCCTGGGTGAGATAGACATGCTGGCCCCGGTGTCTGCGAAAGAGGCCCGGTCCAGAGGGCTCGATCACAACCGTGAGAGCCTCTATGTCAACTGGGGACAGATAGTCACCGCCGAGGAGGGGGAGCTGAATTCCCCCCTCGATCTGGAAGGAAAGACCGTCGTGGCCCTCTCCAGCGACGTACATTTTGCAGACATCAAAGAGCTGGCTCAGCGCTTCGATATCCATACCCGTTTTCTGGAAGTAAGCGACTATGAGTCGGTGCTGGCCTGGGTGGCCGAGGGACCGGCGGATGCCGGGCTGGTGAGTCGCTCGTTCGATATCGATGCCTTTCCCCACTATCCGGTGGTCCGGTCGTCCGTCATCTTCAATCCGGCAGAGATCCGTATCGCCCTCTCTCCTCGTAACGACTCGTTGCAGAACGCTATTCGCATACAACGGATTGACCGTGAACTCACAGCGCTCAAAGGGGATCACAACTCGATCTACTACCAGCTCCAGGAGCGTTGGTTCGGCCGGAAGACGGACGCCGAGATCCCACGCTGGGTGCTGTGGCTGCTGGGGGTCGTGCTGGGTGTTGCGCTGCTGCTGGCGGCGGGGGTCCTGTTGTTGCGCCAGCAGGTTCGGCGCAGGACCGTTGAATTGCGACAGATCAATGGACGTTTTACCGCCTTCATGAACAACCTGCCGGGCATCGCCTATATGAAGGGTGCCGACGGGCGCTACATATTCGTCAACCCGGTATGGAAGCAGACCAAGCAGCTGAACGATGAGCAGGTGGTGGGAAGGCTGCCGGCGGATATCTGGCCAAGCCGCGGACTGGGCACTCACATGCCGGAAGAGCGGTTGGCGATCGAGAAGAGGGAGATCATCGAAAGCATCGAGAGCAGCCCCTGGGACGATCAGGGGCGTATCTGGCGGCTGATCCGATTTCCAATGAAGAATTCCGATCCCTCCGGCAGCGCTATCATGGTGGGCGGGATCGGAGTGGAGGTTACCGATCAGAAGCGGGCGGAAGATCGGTTGTCCCACCTCAACCGGCAGCTGCAGCTGTTACTGGAGTCCGCCGGTGACGGCATCTTCGGGGTCGATGGCCTGGGGCGCTGCACCTTTATCAACCCCGCCGCCTTGATGTTGCTGGGGTACAGCCGGGATGAGGTGATCGGCAGCAGGATACATGACCTGATCGAGCACTCCCACCCGGACGGCAGCAGTTTTCCTGAGAATGAGTCCCCCATCCGTCACGCCTTCAGTCAGGGCGAGAAATCCCGGACGGACGATGGCCTGTTCTGGCGCGCGGACGGAAGGTCGATCCGGGTCGAGTACTCTGCCTACCCGATGAGAGAGGCGGTCCGGCTCGGGGCAGTAGTGGTGTTCAGGCAGCTCGCTGGAGAAGAGGATGAGTAGTTACCGAGCAGAATGGGGAAGGGTATGCAGAATCTCGAAGATCTTAGAACAGAGTTGTCACAGCTGGATGTCGAACTGCTGGAGATGGTGGCCCGCCGGCAACAACTGGTGGCCGAGATCGGCCGGGTCAAGTCCAAAGCCGGCCAGGGCACCCGGGACTATGCCCGTGAACGGGTGGTGCTGGAGCTGGCACGATGCACCGCCCGCCGGGTCGGGGTGGACGAAGAGATCGCGGAGGAGCTGTTCCAACTGCTGATCCGCGCCTCCCTGGCCGCCCAGGAACAGGACAAGGTTGCCACCTTCGGGGTGGGCAGTGGCAAACGGGTGCTGGTGATCGGCGGGGCCGGCCGGATGGGCCAGTGGTTTCTGCGCTATCTGACCAGTCAGGGGTACGAGGCGGAGGTGCTGGATCCTGGCGGGGCTGTGGCCGGATATGCCAGCTACGGCTCACTGGAACAGACCAGGCTGGAACATGACCTGATCGTGCTGGCAACACCGATCGGGGTGACATCAAAGGTGATGCAGGAACTGGCCTGGCGGCGACCCGGGGGGGTGATCTTCGACATCAGCTCTCTGAAAGGACCGCTGAAACAGGGGCTGGATGCGTTACGGGAGAGTGGTTGCCGGGTGACCTCCATTCACCCCATGTTCGGACCGGATACCGAACTTCTCTCCGGGCGCAACGTGGTGTTCGTGGACGTGGGTGTGCCGGATGCGACCGAGGCGGCCCGGCAACTCTTCTTGCCCACCATGGCGGATCTGGTGGATATGTCGCTGGAGGCCCATGACCGGGCCATGGCCTATGTGCTGGGTCTCTCCCACGCGGTCAATATCGCCTTTTTCAATGCCCTGGCGGAGAGCGGTGAAGACGTGCCGGCACTGGCGAGACTCTCCAGCAGCACCTTCGATGCCCAGCTGGAGGTGGCCAGCCATGTGGCCCGGGAAAATCCCTATCTCTACTTTGAGGTACAGTCTCTCAACGCCCACAGCCCCCGGGCCCTGGTGGCCCTGCTCGGAGCGGTGACCCGGGTGGCAGGACGGGTGCTGGACGGGGACGAGAAGGGTTTCATCGAACTGATGGCCCAGGGCAAGGCGTTTCTCGACGGGCGCTCGGGCGGGCGCAGGCTGATGAGAGGAGAGGGCGAACATGACATCTAACACGCACCGCTCACCCGGCGCTTCTCTCTACTACGTACATGACCCCATGTGCAGCTGGTGCTGGGCGTTCCGACCGGTGTGGGAGGAGATACTCCGCAACCTGCCCGAAGGCCTGGCCACCCGCCGGTTGCTGGGCGGCCTGGCACCGGATACGGAGCAGCCCATGCCGCAGGAGATGCAGCAGCAAATCAGCGGCTACTGGCACCAGATCCAGCAGCGGGTGCCCGGTACCCGTTTCAACTTCGCATTCTGGAAGGAGTGCAGTCCGAGGCGGGCCACCTATCCCGCCTGCCGGGCGGTGATCGCCGCAACGCGCCAGGACAGCAGGTTCGAAGAGTTGATGATTCTGGCGATACAGCAGGCCTACTACCTCCAGGCCAGAAACCCGTCCGAGCCCGATACACTCGGGGAGCTGGCGGATGAGATCGGACTGAATGGTGAGCGCTTCCGGGCAGAGCAGGATTCAACCACGGTGCAACTGGCCCTGGAGCAGGAGATTCGCCAGGGTCTTCGGGTCGGTGCCCGGGGGTTCCCCAGCCTGGTGCTGGAACAGGACGGGGCATACCAGGTGCTGAATTACTCCTACACCGATCCCGAGGTGGTATTGCGTCAGCTCAGAACCTGAGCTTGTCCGCTGCCTTCGGGTTGTCGATAAAGCGGTTGCGGGTCCCCTGGACCCGGGCGATGGCGTCATTGCGGCGGCGCTCATCGGCGTCTGGCGGGTCCTCCCGGTTCCAGCGTTTGAGCATCTCTCCCTGGCGCCGGAAGATCTTCAGGCCATAGCTCTCTTTCATGTGGAACATGGCGCGGGCGATGTTACCACGGACGGCCGGTCTCGGTTCGACCCTGCGGCGGCGCTCGTCGAGTTCAAAGTCGCAGCTGCCGAACGCACGTTGCTCCCCCGTTATCATGTCGAAGGGAAAGGCGCTGCGGGCCTTGTTGATATCATTTCGGGCGGGGTAGAAATTGTGCATGTCCGCCTCGATGCGGTTGAAGCGGGGGCTGGAGGCCCGGCACTGTTTGCGTTTTCGGCAGCCTTCGCTCTTCATCGCCCAGCCCATGGGGTAGACGTGCTCCACGTTGATGGAGCGGTGCCAGCCCCGATTGAAAGGCTTGTTGCAGTAAAGGGTACGACCACCCTCCGGGTAGACCTGCTTCCAGAATACCTTTCGGGCCTCATAGTAGGTGTCGAAGGCGTGCTGGCCCCCGGCCGGGACGAGGGCCGGCAGCAGCAGGAGCAGACCGGGCAGGGTCAGTGACAGACAGCCGCGGCGCATGGCGGACACTCCTTTACGACAGGTAAAAACAGGGTTTAGCGCGCGGCGGCAGATCAGGCGCTTATGTACTCCCTCAGGTATTTCACCTCCACCGAGACGTCGTTCAGCTTGGCCTTCACCAGATCACCGATGGAGATCATGCCGACTGGCACTCCTCCATCGATGACGGGCAGATGTCGGAAGCGCTGCTCGGTCATGAGCGACATGGCCTCGTCGATAGAGGAGTCCGGCGTTGCGACTATCAGGTCACGGGTCATCACTTCATCTATCCGGGCCCGGGGTAAGGCGTCGGGACGTTCGGAGCAGAAGCGCAGGACGTCTCTTTCCGTCAGGATACCCCGCAGTTGGCCATCGTCGGACTGTACCAGCAGGGATCCCACCTTGTGTTCAGACATCCGGCCAATGGCATCCAGCAGCTTGTCGGAGGCGCTGACGTAGATGAGTGCCGACTGTTTGCGGTCTAACAATTCCTGTAATGTCATGTTTTATTTTCCCTTCCATAAAAGTTCTCTATGATGGTCGAATTATAGGCAGAATTTCCGTGTTCTGCATCTGATCTGTAACGCTCGGTGGATTAGTGTGCCTGCAGGGGCTATATTTCCTGAGAAAATTCAGGTGATTCCGGTCGTTGGTAAAACGCCAATAGGGGGTAAATAAGATGAACTATAAAGAAACCTATGCACGTTCGATGGAGGATCCCGAGGGCTTCTGGGTCGAGGCGGCAGCCGAGATCGACTGGTACCAGCCCTGGGAGCGGGTACTGGATGACAGCAACCAGCCTTTCTATCAATGGTTCGCCGGTGGCCAGATGAATACCTGCTACA
Organism: Sedimenticola sp.; assembly: GCA_030619405.1. GTDB lineage: Bacteria > Pseudomonadota > Gammaproteobacteria > Chromatiales > Chromatiaceae > JAUXBK01. The sequence goes on from JAUXBK010000143.1 coordinate 5,190, forward strand.
ACGCCCTCGACCGGCATGTGGAGAGTGGCCGAGCGGATCAGGCGGCGCTGATCTATGACAGCCCGGTGACCGATACCCGGCGCCGTTACAGCTATCGGGAATTGCGCGACGAGGTGGCCCGCTTCGCCGGCGCCCTCGCCGCCCAGGGTGTGGGCAAGGGCGACCGGGTAATCGTCTACATGCCAATGGTCCCGGGGGCGGTGATCGCCATGCTGGCCTGTGCCCGTATCGGCGCCATCCACTCGGTGGTGTTCGGGGGGTTCGCGGCCAAGGAGCTGGCGACCCGTATCGACGATGCCAAGCCCAAAGTGATCGTCTCCGCCTCCTGCGGTATCGAGATCAAGCGGGTGATCGAGTACAAGCCGTTGCTGGACCGGGCGATCGAGCTCTCCAGCCACAAACCGGACCGGACCATCATTCTGCAGCGCCCCCAGGCCAGAGCAGAACTGCAGCCGGGGCGCGACCTGGACTGGGAACAGGCGGTTGCGGATGCGGAACCGGCGGAATGCGTACCGGTGGCCGCGACCGATCCCCTCTATATTCTCTACACTTCGGGTACCACCGGGGAGCCCAAGGGGGTGGTACGGGACAACGGCGGCCACGCCGTGGCTCTGAAGTGGAGCATGAAGAATGTCTACAACGTGGAGCCGGGCGATGTCTACTGGGCCGCCTCCGACGTAGGCTGGGTGGTGGGTCACTCCTACATCGTCTATGGCCCCCTGCTGCACGGTTGCACTACCATCCTGTTCGAGGGCAAGCCGGTGGGTACCCCCGACCCGGGCGCCTTCTGGCGGGTGATCGCCGAGCACGGGGTGCGGGTGATGTTCACCGCCCCCACCGCGTTTCGTGCCATCAAGCGCGAGGATCCCGACGGAACCTTTCTGAAACAGTACGACCTCTCCCGATTCGAGGCCCTGTTCCTGGCCGGTGAGCGCTGCGACCCGGACACCCTGGGGTGGGCGGAAAGCCAGCTCGAGGTACCGGTGATCGATCACTGGTGGCAGACCGAGACCGGCTGGGCCATCGCCGCCAACTGCCTGGGTATCGAGCGGCTCCCGATCAAGCCGGGTTCCCCCACCGTGTCGGTACCCGGCTACGATGTGCAGGTACTGGGCGACGACGGCAACCAGGTGGCTCCCTCGGATATCGGACGCATCATGATCAAACTGCCCATGCCGCCGGGTTGTCTGCCCACCCTGTGGCAGAACGACCAGCGCTTCGTAGAGTCCTATCTCAGCACCGAGGAGGGGTACTACCTGACTGGTGATGCCGGCTACAAGGACGAAGACGGGTATCTCTGGATCATGAGCCGCATCGACGACATCATCAACGTCGCCGGACATCGGCTCTCCACCGGCGGCATGGAAGAGGTGCTCTCCTCCCACCCGGACGTGGCCGAGTGTGCGGTGATTGGCGTAGCGGATGAGCTCAAGGGCGAACTGCCGGTGGGGCTGGTGGTGCTCAAGGCGGGGGCGGACCGGGACCGGGACGAGCTGCTGAAGGAGCTGGTCGCCCTGGTCCGGGAGAAGATCGGCCCGGTGGCCTCGTTCAAAAAGACGACCGTAGTGGAGCACCTGCCCAAGACCCGCTCCGGCAAAATCCTGCGCGGCACCATGAAAAAGATCGCCGACGGCGAGGCGTACCGGGTTCCGGCCACCATCGACGACCCAGCCATCCTGGATGAGATCAGCGAGGCTCTCGCTCAGATCGG
>JAUXBK010000237.1 GCA_030619405.1 Sedimenticola sp.
TCTGCAAATTCTGTTAATCCTGAACAATCCTGTCATTTTTTTGGTGCCGGCAACGGGCTGTACTCGTTGCAGAGTGTCCAATTTTCGTCTGAAAATGTATTTTTTTATTAGAACTAACTAAGTTATGTATCCATGATCTAATCATGGTGTTGATGTCTGGTATAACGTCTCTTTCCCCTCTCCCGATGCTGACCTTTCTATTCTACCAACTGGCAACTGGCAACTGGCAACTGCCCACTGAGTTCTGCCTCCTGTATTCCTCCTCCTGAATTCTATATCCTTACGCCACGCACAAAACATCAAGATAGAGCCCATGAGTCTCACATCTGAAGAGGCCAGCAACGTCGCGCACGTTCTCGCTGAGTCTCTGCCTTACATCCAGCGTTTTCGTGGTCGGACCATCGTCATCAAGTATGGTGGTAACGCCATGACGGAAGAGAAACTGAAGCGGGATTTCGCCCGCGACATCGTGCTGATGAAGCTGGTGGGCATCAATCCGGTGGTCGTGCATGGCGGTGGGCCGCAGATCGCCAGCCTGCTGGAACGACTCGGCAAGGAGAGTGAGTTCGTCCAGGGTATGCGGGTCACCGACAGCGAGACCATGGACGTGGTGGAGATGGTGCTGGGTGGACTGGTCAACAAGGATATCGTCAACCTGATCAATCGTCACGGTGGCTCCGCTGTCGGCCTCACCGGCAAGGATGGGGACCTGATCCATGCCCGCAAGATGGTAGTCACGCGCCGGGACCCCGGTATCGACGTGCCCGAGATCATCGATATAGGTCATGTGGGCGAGGTGGAGAGCATCGATGTCTCGGTGGTGGATATGCTGGTGCGAGGCAATTTTATTCCGGTCATTGCCCCGATCGGGGTGGGACGGGATGGCCGATCCTACAACATCAATGCGGATCTGGTCGCAGGGAAGGTGGCTGAGGTGATGCAGGCGGAAAAGCTGATCCTGCTGACCAATACGGCCGGACTGCTGGACCAGGAGGGTAACCTGCTGACCGGGCTCTCAACCGAACGGGTCGACCAGCTGATCGAGGACGGTACCATCCACGGCGGCATGCTGCCAAAGATCGCCTGTGCCATGGATGCGGTGAAGGCAGGGGTCAATGCCTCCCACATCATCGATGGCCGGGTGACCCATGCGGTGCTGCTCGAACTGTTCACCGACCAAGGGGTGGGTACCTTGATACGCCGCCGATGAACAGCAGTGCGGTCAAGGAAGTGAAGAAGGTTCCCCGCAAGCAGCTCATCCTGGAGGCGCTGGCCCGGGAGCTGGAGCAGAGTCCGGGGGCGCGGATCACCACCGCGGCGCTGGCGCGGGCCGCCGGGGTCTCGGAAGCGGCCCTCTACCGTCACTTTGCCAGCAAGGCAAAGATGTTCGAAGGATTGATCGGTTTTGCCGAAGAGACGGTATTTGCCCGGATCAATCAGATACTGGACGAGGAGAAGGAGAGCCGCGTCCGCTGCGGCAGTGTGCTCTATCTGTTGCTCGCCTTTGCCGATCGTAACCCGGGCATTACCCGGGTGCTGTTGGGGGATGCGCTGATGGGTGAGAACGAGCGCCTGCACGCCCGGGTGGAACAGTTCTTCTCCCGGCTCGAGACCCAGCTCAAGCAGATCCTGCGTGAGGCGAGAATGCGGGAGGGGGTGGCCTCTCCGGTCAATCCGGAGCTGGGCGCCGGCCTGATGCTGGCGCTGGTGGAAGGGCGTCTGCACCAGTTTCTCCGCACCCGTTTCCGAACCTCCCCCCTCGACCATTGGGAGGCTCAGTGGCGGCTGGTCGAGCCGCTGCTGTTTCCGGAGTAAACGGAGGTTCTTGTGCGTTCACGAGCAAATAATAGCCGCGGATTGACGCGGATTGATTTGATACAAACCACTTGAGATCTACTTTTTTGGCGCTGAAGCTGAGTGGCTGCCCAACTTCCAACCAGTATCCTTCGTGTATCAAAGCCATAACAATAACCGTGTTTTATCCGCGTTAATCCGCGGCTAAATGTCTTTATGTTCCCGTGAACAGGTACTATTTCTTTGTCGCTAAATTAGCTCCCGCACCCTGTGTAGGAGCCAGCTAAATAAGATCATCGTGCCTGAGCAGCGGGCTGTGCTGGTTCCTGCGGTGACGCCTTTGTCGGCCCCTTCCGGAGAAATTCCCGGAAGCCTCTGCGGATCTGGTCAACCGGATCCGATTCGCACAGGTCGCGCCCCCGCGGTGAGCGTTTACACTGCAGATCCATGAACAGACGGGCCCCGGGTTCGCCCTGGGCGCGGATGCGGGCGACGGTGATGCTGATGTCTTTATCTGTTACCGGGTTAGCGGTCATGATGATGTTTCTGGCCAGCATCTGTATACGGGTGGTGGCATTGGCGCGGACATACTCCTCCGCCAGTTTCCAGTCTGCGTCACAGCCCGCCTGGTCAGCGCAGGTCACCACCGTCTCCAGCAGTGAATAACGGCGTTTCTGATCACTCAGGCCGATGCCCCCTTCCGGTCGCAGATTCTTCAGTTCATTGAAACGGGCCAGATCCGCCGCATATTTCTTCCGGATCTTTTCCTTCCCCTGTTCTTTCCGGATGATGGCGGCGTAGCTCTCTTTCAGCTGCTGGCGGGTGCTGTCGATCTCTTCGAGAAACTTTTTGGAGATACTTTTACCCTGTCGCTCCAGGTCCGCGGCACTCTTCTGCATGTCTGCCAGCCTCAGCTTCAGTTGCTGGATGTTGCTGCGAATGATCTGAATCGAGGTGTCGACGGAGCTCAGTTTGCCGTCCCGGGTCATCAGGATGTCGTCACCGCTGCGAAAGGTCCGGAGCAGTACCCGGTCTTTCGCCCGCTGCTGCTCGATCAGCCGCTGTTGCGCAGCGCGCAGCTTTTTCAATTCCTTCTCTTTCTCGATCTGTTCCCTGGTTTTGGCCGCCTCGACCTTTTTCACCTGGATGCCACGCTGGTTCAGCTGCTCACGGGGCAGGTCGAGCTGATCCGCCGGTATCCGGTCGGTATAGTGGACGCGCCCGCTCTCGTCTACCCAGCGGTAAAGTCTCGCCGCCGTAGCAGGGGGAGCCA
>JAUXBK010000196.1 GCA_030619405.1 Sedimenticola sp.
AGGCTGGCAGCCAGGTCGGCGGGTGAGCGCCCCGAGCTGCTCAGGTCAAGGTGGACGTTGATGTTGCCCGAGACGGGTACGAAGGTTTGAATGTGCCCCCAGACGGCGCCGATTGCCACATCGTCCGCGGTCAGCTGCAGTGCCGCACGGGGAGTGTCGTTGGCATCCAGCATGAGATCCACCAGCAGGGTTCCTTCGCCGTAGTCCAGCACAGCGGGGGACATCAGCAGCTGACCATCTTTCAACTCGATCTTCGTGCTCAGCGCCTTAAGTTCGGCCCCCGTCCCTACCACCTGGTCCACGGCCAAGCCGAGCCCGAGGTCGAGCTTATTCAGCAGCTCCCAGGGCAGGGGCTCCGGGCTGAACAGCCGTTCCCCGGCCGCTTTTTTGCCTTTTGTGGAGTCCTTTTTCTCCATCTCCTTCTTGATCTCGGCGGTGCCTGCCAACCTCGCCTCCTTCAGCTCCTCCTTGGTTTCTGGAAACCCGAAGTCCGCGAGATAGAGCACCTTGCTCTCTATCGTCCCTTCGAGCCGTGGCTTGCTTCCCTCGAAGCTGCCGGAGACTTTGGTCTCTATCTTTGTTCGTCCGACATCAATGTTGCCCGAATAGCTGAGTTTGTCATCCTCCAGGCGGAGTCTCCCGGCCGCCTTGACCTGCCCGCTACTGTCGCGCCATTCTTGCCCGAAGATGGCGCTTACCACTTGCAAACTGGGTGCGGAGACCTCCGCTCTGGCATCGAGTTGGTCCAGCGCGTTCAGGTCGTCCAGCTGTCCGCTGATCTTTATATCTACCGATGCGGGCCGACCGACGTGGATTTTTACCTTTTCCAGACCAAGGCTCCCATCACTATCGACCAGAACCCCGGTGGCGTTCAGTGGCCCCAGGTCGGCTGCGTCCAGGTCGAACAAGCGGAAAACCGGCTCGGTAGAGGGCGATGCAGCGGTCAGACTCAGGTTGACGCCCGAAGCAGAGAAATCAGGCTCGATCAGCAGCTTTTCGATCCCGCCTGTGGCTGAGAGTGTCAGGGCCCCAGGGCGCCCGGATTCAATCGCTATCTCAGACACTTTCAGTTCTTGCAGGCGGCCAGTGAGCTGGAAGCGGCCTTTGATCGGTCCTAGCGCCGGCAACTCCTGTCCGGTCAGTTTCGCGATTGGTGCGGTCTCCGGGGTGGCGAATGTTACCGCCACATCGATAGATTTCGGTGGTTCGTGAGTTCTGGCATCCCCCATCCGGAGCTGGCCGCTGACCTCTATCTTCAGTGCCTTTTCGCTTCCCGCGGTCAGCGACAGGTGTTTGAAAATACCCTCTTTTTCCGAGCCGATAAAACGCCCGCTATATTTGACGGGGCCGATTTCCGGCAGCGATACATCTAACGCGTATGCCAGCCGCTCGGTACGCGCTGCCGCCACGCTGATCTGCATGTCGATCTCCGAGGTGGGCAGATCTCCGACCACCGGTATACGACCAATACGGCCCACATAGGTGGCAAGGAGTTCCTTCGCCCTGCCCACCTTCACCCGGTAGTCCTCGATCGCAAAGTAGTCTCCAGCAGGCGCGGTCAGCCGCGCGCTGCCCTTCACCGGGCCCACCTCCGAAAGGCTCTCGATGAGCAGGCTCTCGGCCGACTTGGTGTTGCTCGCGTCTATCTCCAGAACGAGATCCAGGCTGGCGAAGGGTTGGGGCTGCCGCGGGTCGCCGAAGACGCCCTTACCGCGCACACCCAGCTTGAGGCCCGCCTTGTCTATGCCCTGGGCGTTGAAATCGCGAAAGGCGATCTGTTTGCCGGTGACGGTCAGTTTGCCCTCGAGCTGCCAGTCGTCGATGGTCGCCATCTCCCCCGGCAGCAGCCATTTGGACACCTCACGGCTCTTCATGAAGCCGCCGACCTGGAGCTCTCCCTTGTGTTCGGAGGTCAGGCCTTGCAGGGTGCCGCTGGCCTCCAGCCGCAGCTTTTCGGGCAGTTCGAGACGGATGGTGATTTCCTCGAGGGAGGCATTATCAATGTCACCCTCGAGCCGTGCATTGGCCTCCAGCCGTCCCAGCGGCGGCATATCGAGTTCGATCAGCGCCAGGGCCGATGAGAGTTCGGGTGCCTCAGATTCGAGGTTAAACTTCAGCCCCTCACCGTTCAAAGGGTGGTCGATGGTCCCGGCGACGGAGAGCCTGAGTGCCGGATTTAGGATTTCCAGTTCCACCGGATAGGGCGCTTTGGGCGCGAGCAGCTGCGGCAGGCTGCCGATCTGCCCGGAGAGGGCATAACTCTTATCCGCAACACTTGCTTCTCCCTCAATCAGGAAGGTGGCGCCATCCTGTGAAAGTTCCAGGGTCACCTGGCTCAGCAGGATCTCGAGCGGCGACGCCTGGGCGGAGCCGTTTCGGACGAACCGGATATTGCGCAGCACCACGTTTTGCAGGATGGGGAGGGTGGAAAGATCGGGCAGGGAAAACTCCGAGCCTGTCTGTCGCCGCGAATCGGCGTTGGAATCCAGATCGAAAGCCACATCGTCGATGAGCAGCCGCTCGATCCGCATTTGTCCCAACAACAGGGGCCAGAGTGTCAGCTTCAGCTCCAGCCTGCCGATCTGCAACAGCGGATCGGGCTGCTGTTTCGGGTACAGTGTGACTGCGGAGGCACTGACGGTCGGGTGGAGGGAGATGGAGACCTTGAAAGGGCCGTCTATTTCCAGCCGGTAATCCGTCGATTCTTCGACAATAAGGATCAACTGCCGCCGTACGTAATCGTCGCCGTTCAGTGACCAGGTGAGACCGATCAGCAGGATCAGCAAGGCGCAGACCGCAAGTAGCCAGAGGCTGAGATGCTTGGATTTTGATGTCACGATTTCGGAATTTCTTGTCGATGTCATAAACAGGCAGAGGGACTGTTTATTATACCCGACTCGATCGAATTTCGCGCGACCCCACCCCGGCTGCTGTCCGCGCTATACAGGTGCCTGCCGGTTTATTGCTCCTGCAAAACCGGCACTTCTGACCTCCATGGATGGAGGTTGCTCCTGGGCATCCATGCCCCCGCGGCACTTACCCATCCTTGGGCGGCGGAAATGTAATAGGATTGTAGGAACAATCCTTGCCGCCATCCATGGCGGTCGTAGTGAGAGGGATGAATGAGGTCGTTTGTTGATCGGTGAAGTGGTGGTCATGGGATATTTTGGGAGGAAGTGTTGTTGGCAGGGCCGTTCTTTTGCATCCCGGTATTCCGTCTGGCATATACCACTGAAACGCACCATGGGTAACGGCGGCTCGGAATGGAGGATGGCCAACAAGTACGCCCTCAACCTTGTTTTGGCGGGGTACCAGACGGCATGAAAAACCGAATGATAGAAAACATCCTGCTGCTGGTGGTTGGGCTGGCCTTGTTGAGTGGTGGCATGTATCTGCAACAGCCCTCAATGATCTTTTTCCCTGACGCAACGCTTGACCAGACACCGGCGGAGTGGGGATTCGCGTATGAGGATATCTTTCTGGATACCAAGGATGGTATGCGCTTGCATGGCTGGTACATCCCACGTCATGGATCGAAGCAGGCCCTGCTGTTTTTCCATGGCAATGCGGGCAATATCTCCCATCGTGGCGCCTCCGTGGAGATCTTTCACCGGCTTGGCCTGAATATCTTTATCTTCGACTACCGAGGTTACGGTAGGAGCCAGGGCAAACCTGATGAGAATGGACTTTATAAAGACGCCAGGGCGGCCTGGCGCTATCTGATCGATGATCGAGGGTTCGCTCGGGAAGATATCATCCTGTTCGGTCGCTCGCTCGGCGGCGCCGTGGCGGTGGAACTGGCTGCCGAGGTTCAGCCGGGCGGGCTGATCCTCGAGTCCACATTCAGTTCCGCAGAGGATGTGGCCAATGCGGTTTTTCCTGTTCTTTCCCGGTTGATTTTTCTGCGATTCGATTTCAATACCGCAGCTCAGATCGGGAGGGTGACGTGTCCGGTGCTGGTGCTGCACAGCCCCGACGATGAGATCATACCGTTCCACCTTGGAGAGAAGGTATTTCAGGCAGCCAATGAGCCGAAATCTTTGGTGAAGATGAGGGGCGACCACAATAACGGGTTTCTTATGAGTCAGCCGGATTACGAGCAGGCGCTTGGTGCGTTTGTCTCGCGTGCGCTGGTGTGCAGCGCGAAGGTGTCGCTGGTGCTGACGCCAGACGGATCCAGTCCCGCAACGGTCACTTGAGCGCCGACCGGTTCACCGTGAACCCCGGCATCGTGGGCCGTCTTCAGCTGGTTACAGCCAATAGAAACCAGGCAGAAACAGGCCCTTCCAGGTCATTGGAGCCGCACCGGATGCACCCGCTGCAGGCTATTGATATCCTGTAAAGGATGCTGCTATCGTATCGGTCCCGGGGGATGCCCGGTTATCTTTGACTGATTCCAGGAGAACGGAAACCGACCATGAATATCCTCGGCAGCCCCCTGAAAAGCCTTGCTCCCGTCGCATTGTTGGGTATCGTATTCACTGTCGCGGCAGCAAGCAACGATAAACCCGGACCGCTCTCTGAGTATCAGCCAGACCTGCCTGACTCATTCGCGGAACGGGTGCGCAAGGCGGATCTGGCCCGGGGTGAACAGCTGTTCATGCGCAAGTGTTCTTCCTGTCACGATCACGAGCAGAATGGCGGTCACGGCAAGGGTCCGCATCTGTGGAACGTGATGGGCCGTCAGGCCGGCACCATCCAGGGTTTCGAGTTCTCAGAGGCGATGAAGAACGCCGGCCACACCTGGACTTTCGCCACGCTCAATTACTATCTGACCCGCACCGATCGGGCTGTACCGGGACTGGCCATGGAGTTCCGCGGACTGCGCAAGGAGAAGGATCGGGTGGATTTGATTGCGTTTCTCCGCACCCGCAACGACAACCCGCCATCGCTTCCCTAGTACAGCAAACGCTAAGTCCCTACGAACATAATGTAGGTTGGGTTAGGCGCGCATCTCACTGATATTTCAGGTTATCACACACTTATGAGCGCGCCGTAACCCGACACCCTGAT
>JAUXBK010000190.1 GCA_030619405.1 Sedimenticola sp.
ATCAGGGTGTCGGATTACGGCGCGCTCATAAGTATGTGATAACCTGAAATATCAGTGAGATGCGCGCCTAATCCAACCTACATTCTGTTCGTAGGGACTTAGCATTTGCTGTACTAGAAGCCTAATTTCAATCCCTTTTGCAGCAGTGAAGTAGAAAGCGTATGGCCCGGTTATTTCAAATTCATCCTGAAGATCCCCAATTGCGTCTCGTCCGTCAGGTGGTGGATGTCATACACCAGGGAGGGCTGGTGGTATACCCGACGGACTCGAGCTATGCCCTGGGGTGTCAGATCGGGGACAAGGGGGCGATGGAGCGTATCCGCCGTATCCGCCGCTTGGATGACAAGCACAATTTCACGCTGGTATGCCGGGATCTCTCGGAGATCGCCTCCTACGCCAAGGTGGGAAACCAGCACTACCGGATGCTGAAGAAACTAACGCCGGGACCCTATACCTTCATCTTCAAGGCCACCAAGCAGGTGCCGCGCCGGCTGCAGCACCCAAGACGCAAAACCATCGGTATCCGGGTACCGGACAACCGCATCGCCCAGTTGCTGCTGGAGGAGCTTGGGGAACCGCTGATGAGTTCTACCCTGATCCTGCCCGGGGAAGAGATGCCGATGATGGATCCCTACGACATCCTGGAGACCCTGAATCATGAGGTGGATCTGGTGATAGATGGTGGCTACTGCGGCTACGAGCCCACCACGGTGATCGACATGGAGCAGGAGGAGCCGACGGTGCTGCGGGTCGGCAAGGGCGATATCACGGTTTTCTGATGACCAAGAATTAAAAACAGGACCAAGGGCCGAGGACCAAGGGCCCGGGTTTAAAATGGTTCTGTGTTCTATCTGTTGTCTTTTCCTCGGTCCTCGGTCCTCGGTCCTCGGTCCTTGTCTTTAAGGTATAATCCCCCGATGGAAACACTGACACTGATCCAGAAAGTCGCCGTGTTCGCACTCCCGGTGCTGCTGGCGATAACCGTGCACGAGGCGGCCCACGGCTGGATGGCGAGTCGTCTCGGGGACAAGACCGCCCTGATGCTGGGACGGGTCACCCTCAACCCGCTGAAACACGTGGACCCCATGGGTACTATTGTCGTACCCCTGCTGACCATGTTTACCGGGTTCATCTTCGGCTGGGCCAAACCGGTGCCGGTCAACTGGAACAATCTGCAACACCCGCGTCGGGACATGGGTCTGGTGGCGCTGGCGGGACCCGGCGCCAACCTGATCATGGCCGTCTTCTGGGGCCTGGTCATCAAGTTTGCGGTGCTCATCCTGCACAGCGCCGAGTGGGTGGCGATACCGCTAATCTACATGGGTGGGGCCGGGGTATTGATCAACATCATTCTCATGGTACTCAATCTGACGCCGATCCTGCCCCTGGACGGGGGGCGGGTCCTGAGTGCACTGCTGCCACCCAGAATGGCGCTCGCCTTTTCACGTCTGGAACCCTATGGCCTGATCATCATCGTCCTGCTGCTGGTCTCCGGTATGTTGGGGCGTATCCTCTGGCCCGTCGCCCTGTTCGTGCTGGATCTTCTGCCGGCCTCCAACATCGTCAAACAGCTGTTCTTATCATAGGGGGAACCCATCTTGAATTCTGTTTCCGCACAGCACGCCCGTGTCCTTTCAGGTATGCGTCCAACCGGTCGGCTGCATCTTGGCCACTATCATGGCGTGTTGAAAAACTGGCTGAAACTACAGTATGAGTACGAATGCTTTTTCTTCGTCGCCGACTGGCACGCCCTGACCACCCATTACGAGGATCCCACGATCATCCCGGAGAGCGTGTGGGATATGGTCATCGACTGGCTGGCGGCCGGCATCAACCACGGTGAGGTCAAGTTGTTTATCCAGTCCCGGGTGCCGGAACACGCAGAGCTGCATCTGTTGCTCTCCATGATCACTCCGTTGGGCTGGCTGGAGCGGGTGCCGAGCTACAAGGATCAGCAGGAGAAGCTGAAAGAGCGGGATCTGGCTACCTACGGTTTTCTCGGCTACCCGTTGCTGCAGGCGGCGGACATCCTGATCTACAAGGCAGGCCTGGTGCCGGTGGGTGATGATCAGGTGGCGCATGTGGAGTTGACACGGGAGGTGGCGCGCCGCTTCAACCACCTCTTCGGCCGGGAGCCTGGATTCGAGGCGATGGCTGAGCAGGCCCGGAAGAAGATGGGGAAAAAGGCCGCCAAGGCCTACAACCGTTACCGCCAGGCCTACCAGGAACAGGGGGATCAGGAGGCGCTGCAGGCGGCCCGGGCCCTGCTGGAAGGGCAGCAGAACATCACCGTCAACGACCGGGAGCGCCTGTTCGGGTATCTGGAGGGAATGGGTCGTCAGATCCTGCCGGAGCCTCAGCCGCTGCTTACCCGGGCCTCGAAGATGCCCGGGCTGGACGGCCAGAAGATGTCTAAGTCCTACGCCAACACCATCTCGCTGCGGGATACTCCGGAGGCGGTGGAAAAAGCGATCCGCACCATGCCGACCGATACCAACCGAGTGCGCCGAAACGACCCGGGAGACCCGGACCGCTGCCCGGTGTGGCAGTTCCACGAGGTCTACTCCACGGAGGAGGTGAAGCGTTGGGCAGCCGAGGGGTGTCGTAGTGCCGGTATCGGCTGCATCGACTGCAAACAGCCGGTGATCGAGGCGGTGCTGCAGGAGCTGACCCCGATCCAGGAGCGTGCCCGTGAATTCGAAGAGCAGCCGGAACTGGTGCGCAATATCATCGCCGAAGGGTGTGAGGAGGCCAGGGACGTGGCCCAGGAGACCATGGACGAGGTGCGAAACGCCATGTCGCTCAACTACCGGTGAACGTGGAGCAGATATCCGGGCACCTGGAGCAGGAGGAGATGCCCTTTGCCATGGTGCAGGGGGAGCCCTGGGTCACCATGCCCAAGGATCTCTATATCCCGCCGGATGCGCTGGAGGTGTTTCTGGATACGTTCGAGGGGCCGCTGGACCTGCTGCTCTATCTGATCAAGCGCCAGAACCTGGACATCCTCGAAATCCCCATCGCAGAGATCACCGCCCAGTACGTCGAATACGTGGAGATGATGAAGGAGATGCGGCTGGAACTGGCGGCCGAGTACCTGGTAATGGCGGCGATGCTGGCCGAGATCAAGTCGCGCATGCTGCTGCCCCGGCAGGAGGAGCTGGATGACGAGGAGTCGGACCCGCGGGCAGAGCTGATCCGGCGGCTGCAGGAGTATGAGCGCTACAAACAGGCAGCGGAGGATATGGACGAACTTCCGCGGATGGGGCGGGACCTGTTCCCGGCGCGGGTGGCGGTACCGGACAAGCATATCGAGCGGCGGCCGCCGGACGTGGATCTGCGGGAGATCCTGCTGGCCTTGAAGGAGGTGATGCAACGGGCGGACATGTTCACGCACCACCACATCGCTATGGAGACACTGTCGGTAAGGGAACGGATGTCGGCGGTGCTGGAGTCCCTCGAGTGCGACGGCTTCACCGATTTTACCAGCCTGTTCCAGATCGAAGAGGGACGGCTGGGCGTGGTGGTGACCTTTCTGGCGGTGCTGGAATTGATCAAGGAGGCGTTGATCGAACTGGTGCAGGCGGATCCGTTCGGCCCGATTCACCTGAAGGCGGCATCTTCCTGACATGGAATCGGAACAGAAACTGAAGCAGATCGTAGAGGCGGCCCTGCTGGCTGCCGGAGGCCCCCTGAGCCTGGACGGTATCCAGGCGCTTTTCCCGGAGCAGGAGCAGCCGGAGAAACAGGCGTTGCGGGAGGTGGTCGAGGCGCTGCAGGCGGACTATCGGGGACGGGGTATGGAGCTGACCGAGGTGGGTGGTGGTTTCCGGATCAATGTGCGGGCGGAGTACGCTCCCTGGGTCTCCCGGCTGTGGGAGGAGCGCCCGGCGCGTTATTCCAGGGCGATGCTGGAGACCCTGGCGTTGATCGCCTTCCGGCAGCCGATCACCCGGGGGGAGATCGAGGATATTCGCGGTGTCAGTGTCAGCAGCAATATCATCAAGACCATGATGGAGCGGGAGTGGATCCGGGTGGTGGGTCATCGGGATGTGCCCGGCAGGCCCTCGCTCTATGCCACCACCCGGGAGTTTCTCAACTATTTCGGGCTTCGGGGCCTGGATGACCTGCCGACACTTCAGGAGATCCGGGATCTGGACTCCATCAACCGGGAGTTGGAACTGGGTCCTCCCGGGACAGAGAACGAGGCGGGCAGCGAGCCGGTGCCGGGTCAGTCTGAAGCGTCTCCCGATACACCGGAACCCGGGATAGACCTGGAAACGACAACGGAGATGGTGGGTGATGAAGCCGAAACGGCCCCGGATCAGGGGCCAGGAAGCGAGTGGCAAAGCAGTTGAACCGACCAAGGATCGGAGGGACCGATGAATAAACCGACAACACACCAGGGTGAGCGGATTCAGAAGGCCCTGGCCAACGCCGGTTTCGGCTCCCGGCGGGAGATCGAACGCAGGATCGAGGCAGGTGAAGTCAAGGTCAACGGCAAGATTGCCAAACTGGGGGATCGCATCACCCCGACAGACCGGGTGGTGATCGGTGGCCAGCGGGTGGGCAACTGGCGGCTGGAACAAAACGCCCAACGCACCATCGTCTACAACAAACCTCAGGGGGAGCTGGTCACCCGCTCCGACCCGGAGGGGCGGCCCACCGCGTTTCAGCAGCTGCCCCGGCTGCAGAGCGGACGCTGGATCGCCGTCGGGCGTCTGGATATCAATACCATCGGCCTGATGCTCTTCACCACCGACGGGGAACTCGCCAATCGTCTGATGCACCCGTCACAGAAGGTGGAGCGGGAGTATGCGGTGCGGGTCCTCGGTAACGTCACCGAGGAGATGCTGCAACAGCTGGTCAACGGTGTCGAACTGGAGGATGGGCCGGCCCGCTTCGAGGAGGTGGTGGAGTCCGGCGGCGAGGGCGCCAACCGCTGGTATCACGTGGTGATCATGGAGGGGAGGAAGCGGGAGGTGCGGCGCCTGTGGGAGGCGGTGGGGGCGCAGGTGAGCCGGCTGAAGCGGGTGCGTTTCGGCCCGGTGATGCTGACCAGCCGGCTCAAGGCGGGCAAGTGGCGCGACCTGACGTCGGACGAGTTCAGTGTACTGATGGCGGTGGCCGGGCTCTCTTCCAAGGGAGTACGCCGTGCGCCGCTGCGACAGACTGGCCGGGGCCGGCCAGCCGGAGGCAAGAAGGGCCCGTGGGGCCGCCGGGGGTAGTCTTTTGTATCCTTATGGGATGGGCTTCTGTCAAACAGCCCGAGATGCATCTGGCCAAGTCTAAAT
>JAUXBK010000066.1 GCA_030619405.1 Sedimenticola sp.
ACGCACCGCCCAGGCCAGCATAGGGTTGCTGTGCCTGTCACAAGACTTCAACACCAGCCGCGCTTCCCGCCAGGAAAGTCTACGATTACGCCCGGCATGCGGACTTGGCCTTCGGATACTGGCAACAGGATTATAGACCACCCCCAATCGCCACTCCTTTATCGCCACCGTGTACAGATGCCCGAGCAAAGCAAGTTCCAAACGAACAGTGGAGACGCTCATACCCTCAGCGAGACGGTTATCCCGGAAATCCGCAACAATGTCTGGAGACAATGCTGCCATTGAGTATCGCCCAAGGTGCTCTTTCAATACCTTGGCTCTCATTTTCTCACTCTTTTGGGTCGATGGTCGCTTGCCAGGTGATACCTCCGCCAGGTATCTCTCCAATGCGCCACTGATGGTCGTGGATTCTGAAGGTGAGCGCTGAATGTGGACACCACGGACCATTTCGTCTTCAGTGCGGCGCGCCCAGTCTTCAGCATCGCGTTTGGTTCGAAAGGATTTGGAGAGTGTGGGCCAGCCTTTGCGGCGTATAACAGCCTTCCAGGCCTTGGAGGGAGCTCTGACGATTGTAGCCATAGGTACACCTGCTTCCGTCGCTTCAGTGTACCTATATTGTACCCGCTGGAGATATTACTGGATAGGAGATCTCCTAACCTATTGATTTAATTGGTGGGCCGTGGGCGACTCGAACGCCCGACCAATGGATTAAAAATCCACTGCTCTACCAACTGAGCTAACGGCCCGAAGGAGGGAAGCGCGGCATTATACCGCACCAACCACCCCAGTCAATCGTTCACGCACCACTCCCAGCTTGCACAACTGTTCGAGCAGTAGAGGCAGACTACCAGCCCGGTGACCGGATGAATATGAAAACAGCCGCTTTCAGAGCGACAGCCGGTGCCGGGCGCGATCGTTATGGATAACTCCGGCAAACAGGGGCACATTCCCTGATCAGATACCGTGCTGATAACGGGTGGGGTCGGGCACGTCGGCCTGTTGGAAGCCCCTGGCCCGGAGTCGGCAGGCGTCGCAGCGACCGCAGGCGCACCCCGATTCGTCCGCCTGGTAGCAGGAGACGGTCAAACCGTAATCGACCCCCAGTCGCACTCCTTCGCGGATGATCTCCGCCTTGGTGAGACGGATCAGCGGGGCCTGAACCCGGAATCGCTGGCCCTCCACCCCAGCCCGGGTGGCCAGGTTGGCCATCTCCTCGAATGCGGCGATGAACTCCGGCCGGCAGTCCGGGTAGCCGGAGTAGTCGACCGCATTGACCCCGACGAAGATATCCCGGGCCCCCAGCACCTCGGCCCAGCCGAGCGCCAGGGCGAGGAAGATGGTGTTGCGGGCCGGCACGTAGGTTACCGGTATGCCTGCCCCGCCCGATGCCGGTACCGGGATAGCAGGGTCGGTGAGGGCCGAGCCTCCGAAGGCATCCAGGGGAATGGGGATGGTTCGATGCTCTATCACACCCAGAGCGCTGGCTACCCGGCGCGCCGCATCGAGCTCTGCGAGATGGCGCTGGCCATAGTCCATGCTCATGGCGTAACAGGCGAACCCCTGCTCCCGTGCCATGGCCAGCGCAGTGGCAGAGTCCATGCCTCCCGAGAGTAGAACGACGGATTTTTTCATACAACTGCCCACCTGAAATATCAGTGAGATGCGCGCCTAACCCAACCTACATTATGTTCGTAGGGGCTTAGCATTTGAGGTACTAGGCCTGCACTTCTGCCTGACAAGCGTGAATCTAACCTGGAAATGTTCCCTATTTTCCAGCAACGTCGCCCCACAGGTACTTGTGCAGCTGTATCTGGAAGCGGACCGGGAGCCGGTCGCGCAGCATCCATTCCGCCAGCTCGGTGGCATCCTGGGTCCCCTGGGCCGGGGAGAAGAGCACTTCGCAACGGTCGTTCAACGACCACTGTTCCAGTTGCTTCCGAGCCCAGCGGTAGTCCACCTCATCACAGATGACGAATTTCACCTGGTCCCGGGGTCCCAGGTGCTCGATGTTGTGGTAGAGATTCTTCTCCATCTCCCCCGACCCGGGAGTCTTCAGATCCATCACCTTCACCACCCGCGGATCCACCATCGAAATCTCCAGAGCCCCGCTGGTCTCGAGTGAGACCTGGTATCCCCGGTCGCAGAGTGCACTGAGCAGCGGCCGGCACGCCGCCTGGGCCAGCGGCTCCCCGCCAGTCACGGTGACGAATTCCGCACCCAGTGCCACCACTCGTTTCAGGATCTCGTCGAGCTGCATCCACTCCCCACCCGTGAAGGCATAGCCGGTGTCGCAGTATCCGCAACGCAACGGGCACCCGGTGAGACGCACGAACACCGTGGGCCAGCCGACACTGCGGGACTCCCCTTGAAGGGAGTGGAAGATCTCGCTGATGCGCAACCGAGGCATTCAAAGCCTCTTTTTACGCTGGAACTCCTGGGCAAGGCGGGCTGCAGAAGTGCCGGGATAGCGCCGGACCAGGCCCTGCAGGGTCTTGCGCGCATCCACCAGCTGCTGCTTCTCGAACTGAATATAGCCGATCTTCAGCGTGGCGCCCGGTACTTTGGGGCTGTCCGGGTAGCGCTGCAGCACCTGCTTGAAATCCGCCAGTGCCTGGTCGAAATCCCGAGCAACGTAGCTGGCCTCCCCCAGCCAGTACTGGGCATTGTCCGCATAACGGCCGTCGGGGTATTTTTCGAGGAAGGTCCTGAACGCCTGACGCGCCTCATCATAGCGGCGCTGAGTCAGCAGTTCGAAGGCAGCCTGATAGGCGCGTTCCTCCCCTGGCGTGGTTCGGGTGGCCACTCTTCGGGGAGGCGCCACGGGGGCCGCTTCCGGGGCCGGTGGCACGGCCAAGGTTGGCGCTGGCGGGGCGCCTGGGATGTCCACAGCCTGACTCCCGCTCAGGCGCCGGTCCACATCCAGATAGAGGTCGCGCTGCCGCTGTTTCAGCGCATTCATGGCGTGATTCTGAACCTCTACCTCGCCCCGGAGCTGCTGCACCTCCCGCTGCAGACGGTCCATGCGCAGCACCAGCTCGGAGAGTGCCTTTACCCGGCGATCCAGCACCTGAACCCGCTGCTCCAGGCTCTGCTGGGGTGCTTCTGCCGCCAGCAGGGGCAGACTGAGCAGGGAGACGACGACAACAGCAGCGACCTGATACTTCATATCAGTAGAGCAGCTCCGCCCTGCGATTCTGTGACCAGGCCGCTTCATCGAGGCCCGGATCCAGCGGCCGCTCTTCACCAAAACTGATGGTGATGATCTGACTCTCCTGGGTACCCTGCGCCAGCAGCAGACGCTTTACCGCATTGGCGCGATACTCCCCCAGGGCGATATTGTACTCCCGCGAACCCTGTTCATCGGTATGGCCCTCCACGGTCACGCTGACCGAGGGGTTGGCCGCCAGATACTCACCATGGGCCACCACCACATCCAGATACTCAGAACGGATCTCGCTGCTGTCGTAGTCGAAATAGATCACCCGGGTATAGAGCGGGCTCTGGGGATCCTGCAGTTCGCTGCCGCTCCAGGCACCCCCCTCTGTAGCACCGGCCACAAGCGCCTCTCCACCCACGCTAACATCACCAGCGCTGCCCGCCTGCCCAGCCTCTTCCACCGGCGCCCCTACCCCCTCGTCGGCTTTCTCTTCGGTGCTGGAACAGCCGCCGATGGCCAGCGCCAGCAGCATGATCGGGATTATACCCGTCACGAATAGGTTTCCCCGGCATCCGGCACGCATCTTTTCGCCCATGGCAGCGGTGCAACTCCTCGCAATATAACCAATATTACTCGTCGTTGCGCCTTGCCATGAACGAAAATCTACGCGCCATCCACCAGCTAAACCTATCCGCGACGGGTATAACTTAAGCAGGCTCAACTTCATGGTTTTCTCCTGTTGGAACGTGTATAGGGCGACCAGACCGGTTCCCGGACATCGCCTTCCTCGAGCACCAGCCGCTGGCGAAACCGGCCGTCGACCGACACCGCCGCCAGCTCACCTTTGCCACTGACCTTGGTGGCGTAAATTATCATGCTGCCGTTCGGGGCGAAACTGGGAGATTCATCCAGCCGCCCCTCACTCAGCACCTGCAGCCCCCCGGAATCGAGATCCAGCAACCCAATACGATAATCCTTCCCCTGACGTGTCACCAGGGTCAGGAATCGCCCGTCCGGCGAATAAGAGGCGCGGGCATTGTAACGCCCTTCGAAGGTAACGCGCTCTACCTTGCCGCCGAACGCAGGAACCCGGTAGATCTGAGGCTTGCCGCCTCGGTCCGAAGTAAAGACGATAGAGCGCCCGTCTGGTGACCAGGCGGGCTCGGTATCAATGGCATAGTGGTTGGTCAACCGCTTCAGGGCCTTGCCGCCGGTCAGATTGAGAAGGTAGATCTCCGGGTTTCCATCCTTGGAGAGGGTCAGTGCCAACTTGCGGCCATCCGGCGACCAGGCCGGTGCTCCATTGATCCCCTTGTAAGCGGCCACCTTTTCGCGCCGGCCGGTAAACACCTCCTGAACGTAGATCGCCGGGCGCCCCTTTTCGAACGAGACATAGGCCAGCTTGCGACCGTCCGGCGACCAGGCAGGGGACATCAGGGGATCGGTGGAGGTAACGATGGTCTGCGGGGAGAAGCCATCCGCATCCGCCACCCGCAACGCCACCTTCTGGCCACGTACCGGCTTGCCCAGGGCGATCACGTAGGCCACCCGGGTGGCGAAGGCACCTCGTTGTCCGGTCAATTTCTCGTAGATGATATCTGCAATGTGATGCGCCGTGGCCCTCAGGTCACGCTCGGTGGTCGGGATGCTGTAGCCCACCAGCTGCTCCCCCTTGAAGACGTCGAACAGCTGGAAACGGACCAGATAGCCGCCGGAGCCGTTGGGTTGGACCTGTCCCACCACCAGATTCTCCATCCCCAGCACCTTCCAGTCCCGGAACTCCACAT
Organism: Sedimenticola sp.; assembly: GCA_030619405.1. Lineage (GTDB taxonomy): Bacteria > Pseudomonadota > Gammaproteobacteria > Chromatiales > Chromatiaceae > JAUXBK01. The sequence continues at coordinate 4,945 of JAUXBK010000066.1, forward strand.
CCGATCCGCTCTGGGGCCGGGCCAGCATCTCCCGGGCCGGCATGCTGGCAAAACGGCCGCTGCGCTGCAGGTCGTCGCGGATGATGGACGCGATATCCTGGGTCGGCCCCCTCCCCTTCTCTCCCTGCCAGCCAAAGGGCACCACGGCAATCGGCAGGGCCCCCTCGACCCCTTCGGTGATCTCGATGGTGAGTGCCGCCACCGCCGGCAGCTGCCACAGGGCGAGCAGGATCAACATAATGCGTTTCATGGTCTCATGGGCCTCTATTCGGTTTGGCTCAAATCAAAAGTGATACTGCGAAACTCCTCGAACAGGCTGCCCGACGGCACCGGCAGCGGATCCGCCTTGTATACCGCTGTTGCGGCAGAACGGTCGAAGGCACCGTTGCCACTGCTCTTCAGCACACTGACCGCGATCACCGCACCACCCGGGCCCAGGCGCACCTGTAGCCTGCACTTCAGTCCCTCGCTCCCGGCCGGGTGCCGCCAGTTACGCTCCACCTTCTGTTTGATCAGGGTGGTGTAGCGATCGATCTCCCGGCCCACCTGCTCGGCCCGGGCGGCCGCCTGGAGCTTTGCCTCCCGCGCCTTGCGGGCCGCCTCGGCCTGGCGCTTCGCCTCTGCAGCTTTGCGTTTCTTCGCCTCCGCCGCTTTCTGTTTCTTCTCTGCCGCGACCCGCTTTTTTTTCTCTGCTGCCTTGCGTTTGGCTTCCGCCTGCTTCTTTTTGGCGGCCTCCGCCTTCTTCCATGCGGCCTCGGCCTTGCGTTTCTTCTCTTTCTCGATCCGTCTGGCTTCTGCCTTCTTGCGCTTGACCGCCTCGGCCTTCCGTTGGGCCTCCGCCTCCTCGCGTTTCGCCTCGACCGCTTTGAGCTTCCTCTCTTCCGCCTTGCGCTCGGTCTCCAGCTGCTTGCGCCGCTTCTCTTCGGTTTGACGTTTCTGCCGCAGTTCCGTCAGCCGTTTTTTCTCTTGCACCTGTTTCTGCTTCAGTGCCTGCAGCTGTTTTTCTTCCTGCAGCCGATCCTTCTTCTTCTTTGCCTCCGCCTGCTTCAGCTTCTCGATCTCCGCTGCCACCCGGGACTGATCGACCACCCGTGCCTGCACTACCTGCACGTCGGAGCGGGGCTGTTTCGGCTTCTCCAGCCAATCCACCCCCACGATCATGAAGAGAATGATCCCAATGTGCATCAGCACCGCGATCACCGCCGCCATGGGGTTGCGTTTGATGATCGCGAGCACTAGCGTTCCGGCGTCTCGGTGATCAGCCCCACGTTGGGCGCACCGGCAGCCTGGATCAGCACCATCGCCTCCACCACCCGCCCGTAGTCCACGTTGCGGTCCCCGCGCACCATGATCGGGGTCCTAGGCTTGTACTTCAGCACCGCTGCCACCCGTGCCACCAGGGTATCCGGGTCCACCGGATCGTTCTTGCCCTCGCCCACGTCGATGAACAACGCACCCGCGGCATCCACCGACACCACCACCGGCTCGTTCATCTCGGCCGGCAGCGGCTCCGCATCCGCCTGCGGCAGCTCCACCTTAACCCCCTGAGTCAGCAGCGGCGCGGTGATCATGAAGATCACCAGCAGCACCAGCATCACGTCGATGTAGGGCACCACGTTGATCTCGGCCATGGGCTTCCGCCGCTGCCGCCTTTGCCTGCTCACCTCCCACCCTCCAGTGGCATCAGGACCCGAGAGAAAAGGTCTTTTTTCTGTCCCCTGTCCTCTGTCATCTGTCCTCTGTCACGCATGTGCCTGGCGCTGCAGGATGGTGGTGAACTCATCGAGGAAATTCTCGTAACGGCCGTTGAGCCGCTCTACATCGTTGGAATAACGGTTATAGGCCACCACTGCCGGGATGGCGGCGAACAGGCCCATGGCGGTGGCGATCAGGGCCTCGGCGATACCCGGCGCTACCAATGACAGGGTCGCCTGCTTGACGCTGCCCAGGGCATGGAACGAGTTCATGATGCCCCACACGGTGCCGAACAGGCCAATGTAGGGGCTGGTGGAACCGACGGTGGCCAGGAATGAGAGATTGGTCTCCAGCTGATCCATCTCCCGGCTCATGGCCACCTGCATGGAGCGTCTCGCCCCTTCCACCACCGCCATCGGCTCGATGTCGGCGCTCTTCTTCAAACGCGCGAACTCCCGGAACCCGGCATGGAAGATACTGGCCATGCCAGTGGCCTCTTCGTCGTCCCGGTCCAACTCCCGATAGAGCTCCGCCAGATCCCTGCCGGACCAGAACCGCTGCTCGAATTCTTCCGCCGCCTGACGGGCCCGCTTCAGCACCCGGGCCCGGTCGAAGATCATGGTCCAGGAGACGATAGAGGCCCCCATCAAGACTACCATCACCAGTTGCACCAGTGGGCTGGCGTGCAGCACCAGCTGCAGGAACGAGAGATCAGATGCCATCGGAAATACCCTTTATCACTGCCTGGGGGATGAGGCGGGGACAGAACCGTCCGGCGTCGAGGCAGGCGATCTGCACCTCTCCCCGGCACAGCAGCTCCCCGTCCCGGCTCCGCTTTACCGTCTGTTCGAAGGTCAAACTCGCTCTACCCTGCTTCTCTATCCGGACGCTCACCAGCAGTTCATCATTGAAGCGGGCGGGGTGTCTGAAATCCAGCGCCGCCCTGCGCACCGCGAACAGCACTCCCTCCTGCTCCAGCAGCCGGTCCTGTTCGAAGCCGAGGCTGCGCAGCCACTCGGTACGGGCCCGCTCCATGAACCGCAGGTAGTTGGCGTAGTAGACCACGCCCCCCGAGTCCGTATCCTCGTAATAGACCCTGACCGGCCAGACAAATTCCTTCATGTAAACAGCCTTTCTGGAAAGATGTTCAGCGACCGTTCACCGGATCTGCAGGCATTCAGCCGCGGATTAACGCGGATTGATTTGATAACACAACTCTCTTGAGGCCCTTGCAAAATACCCCCTCTTCCCTCGGGAGAGGGGATTTTAGGAGGGGGGACTGAACGGTTACATCCCGACAGCCTTCAACTTCAAAACGCCATAACAAAATCCGTGTGAAATCCGTGTCAATCCGCGGCCATTTTTTGTTTCTGAACACATATGACGCCCGGTCGCAACACGGGGAGGTTCACACCTCCCCGTCGAACATGTCCGGGGTATCGGCCGGCATGCTCTCTGCCGTCGGTTTCGGCGTCATCCCGAAGTGCAGGTAGGCGGCGCGGGTCGCCACCCGGCCCCGCGGGGTACGCATCAGGAACCCCTGCTGGATCAGGAACGGCTCCAGCACATCCTCGATGGTGCCCCGCTCCTCACCGATGGCCGCCGCCAGGCTCTCCACCCCCACCGGCCCGCCATCGAATTTCCGGATCACCGCGGACAGCAGCTTGCGGTCCATCACGTCGAAACCGCTCTGGTCCACCTTGAGCATCCCCAGGGCGTTGTCCGCCACCTCCGACGTCACCCGGCCGTTCGCCTTCACCTGGGCATAGTCCCGCACCCGCCGCAGCAGGCGGTTGGCGATGCGGGGGGTACCCCGGGAGCGGCGGGCGATCTCCAGCGCACCCGCCGGCTCGGTCTCGATCTCCAGGATCCGGGCAGAGCGGCCGACGATGTGGGTCAGGTCGGCGGTGTCGTAGAACTCGAGGCGCTGAACGATACCGAACCGGTCCCGCAGGGGCGAAGTGAGCAGCCCGGCGCGGGTGGTGGCACCGACCAGGGTAAACGGCGGCAGGTCCAGCTTGATGGAACGGGCCGCCGGCCCCTCACCGATCATGATATCCAGCTGGTAGTCCTCCAGCGCCGGGTAGAGCACCTCTTCCACCACCGCGCTGAGTCGGTGGATCTCGTCCACGAACAGCACGTCATGGGGTTCCAGGTTGGTCAACAGGGCGGCCAGATCACCCGGCCGTTCCAGCACCGGCCCGGAGGTCTGACGCAGATGGACCCCCATCTCGTTGGCGATGATGTGGGCCAGGGTGGTCTTGCCCAGCCCGGGCGGACCGAAGATCAACACATGATCCAGGGCCTCTTCCCGCCCCCGGGCGGCGTGGATGAAGATCTCCATCTGTTCCCGCACCACCGGCTGACCCACGTAGTCATCCAGCCGTCGTGGTCGGATGGCCCGATCCAGGGCCTCGTCGTCGGTTGCCGCCGCCGGGCTGACGATGCGCTCCGGATCCATCATCGGGCTGCCACCGATTTCAGAGCCGCCCGGATGATCTGCTCGCTGGAGAGATCCTCACTCCCCACCCCACGGACCATCCGGCTCGCCTCATTGGGCTTGTAGCCGAGGGCGATCAGGGCGCCGACCGCGTCCGAGACCGGAGTCTCCGCCGCTACCGGGCCGCCGGGGCGGGTCAGGGTCGCCGGACCGCCGCCGGTCTCCAGCCGATCCAACCGGTCGCGCATCTCCACGATCAGGCGCTCTGCCGTCTTCTTGCCGATACCCGGCAACCGCACCAGCGCCGCGGTATCGTCGTTCTGTATGCAACGGGCAAACTCCTCAGAACTCATACCGGAGAGGATCGCCAGCGCCATCTTCGCCCCGACCCCGCTGATCTTGAGCAGGGTACGAAACAGGGTACGCTCGGAGTCGCTGGCGAAACCGTAGAGGATATGGGCGTCGTCACGAATCGCCAGGTGGGTGAAGAGGACCACCGGCCGCCCCTGCTCCGGCAGATTGTAGAAGGTGGACATGGGGGCCTCGAGCTCGTAGCCGACGCCATTGACGTCGATCATCAGGAAAGGAGGCTGCTTGTGCACCAGCTCTCCCCGCAATCGGCCGATCATCTTGCCACTCCGCGAGAAATACGGGCCAAGGTGGTACGGGAGTGGGCGTGACTGATCGCCACCGCCAGGGCATCTGACTGATCCTCTGCCAGCACCTGTTTCAGGCCTAGTAGATGCTTCACCATGTGTTGAACCTGGTCTTTGTCCGCCTTGCCGGTGCCGACCACTGCCAGCTTGATCATGCGCGCGGTGTATTCCGATACCGGCAGCCCGGCCATCACCCCGGCGCAGATGGCGGCACCGCGGGCCTGGCCCAGCTTCAGGGCGGAAGCGGCATTCTTGGCCATGAATACCTGCTCGATGGCCATCTCGTCCGGACCGAACTCTGCCATCACGGCACTGAGCCCGCGGTAGATCTCCCCCAGCCGCTCCGGCAGCTCCCCTTTGGGCACCCGGATACAACCGCTGACGATATGACTGCTACGAATTCCGTTGCTCGATATGATCCCGTAGCCGGTCACCCGGGAGCCCGGGTCGATGCCCAGTATGAGCCCCATTCAGCTGATGGATTCCATAATCTCCTCAGAGATCTCAGCGTTGGTATAGACCTCCTGGACATCGTCCAGATCCTCCAGGGTATCCACCATCCGCAGCAGTTTTTCCGCCATCTCCTGGTCCAGTTCGGCGCTGGTCGCGGCACTGAATGTAACCTCCGCATTATCCGGCTCGAAACCGGCCACCACCATCGCCTCCCGCACTGCCGTGAAATCCTCCGGCGAGGTCATCACATCCACTGAGCCGTCGTCGTTGCCGATGATGTCGTCGGCACCCGCCTCCAGCGCCGCCTCCATGATCATCTCCTCGTCCACCCCCGGTGCGTAACTGATGATCCCCTGCTTCGTGAACAGGTAGGCCACTGAACCATCGGTCCCCAGATTGCCGCCATGCTTGCTGAAGGCATGCCTCACCTCGGATGCGGTGCGGTTACGGTTGTCGGTCATGCAGTCCACGATGACCGCCGTTCCTCCTGGACCGTAGCCCTCGTAACGAATCTCGTCGTAGTTGTCGCTGTCAGCGCCACCTGCACCCCGGTCGATGGCGCGCTTGATGGTGTCCTTGGGCATATTGGCGGCGGTCGACTTGTCGATGGCCAGGCGCAGGCGGGGATTGGACCCAGGATCACCGCCACCCTCTCTGGCCGCCACCGTCACCTCACGGATCAGCTTGGTCCAGACCTTGCCCCGCTTCTTGTCGGTAGCTGCCTTCTTGTGCTTGATGTTGGCCCATTTACTATGTCCGGCCATGAATCGTCCCCTTCCGATATGCTGCTACCTAGATCCTGCAAGTATTCGCACGCACATAGCACAACCTCTGGTCCCGTATAGCGATATGAAAAATCTCGGCAATCACAATAAGGATTCCACTCAATTTTTCATTCGCTCTACGAAACAATAGCTTGCACTCTGTACGCACGACTCCTTGCAGGATCTTAGGTTAAACACAACTGACACAATAAATTAA
>JAUXBK010000107.1 GCA_030619405.1 Sedimenticola sp.
CTGGGCGGTGCGGCGCCGGTGGTAGCCAACATGATCAAGGATGCCCTGGGCTATAAGTTCCACTGGGCGGTGGCCGACTACCTGCAGCGTGCCGCACGCCACCTGGCCTCCCGCAACGACGTGGAGCAGGCCTATGCCATGGGCAAGGCGGCAGTGGAGTTCGCCCTCGAGGGGGCGAACTCGATCATGCCCACCGTAGTTCGCAAATCCAGCACCCCCTATGTGTGGGAGATCGGTAAGGCCAATCTGGCGGATGTGGCCAACGTGGAGAAGATGATGCCCATGAATTTCATCTCCGAGGATGGATTCGGTATCACCGACGGCTGCAAGGAGTACCTCTACCCCCTGATCCAGGGCGAGGCCTATCCTCCCTATAACAACGGCCTGCCGGACTACGTGACCCTCGCGAATGCGCCGGTCGAAAAGAAATTGCCGGAGTTTGAGCTGAAGTAATCCGGGCATAGAAAAATTAAGGGGACCGAAAGGGTCCCCTTTTTTGTTTGGATTGACCGGGATCAAAGCGACTTTTCCCAAAACCAAAGAGAGTGGACCATTGGGCTGTTGGCTTGTAACCGTTCAGTCCCCCTGCCTTTTTGAACCCCTCTCCCTGAGGGAGATGGGATATGAGGAGGGGGGGGCTGAACGGTTACGTTGGCTTTGCCAGGGCAGAGGGTGAGGTCGGCTCGGAACCCATCTACGAAACTTTAATTGGTTAGAAAAAAGCAGGAGATAAAATTATGAGTGGTGGACTAATATTTGCCTTGGCCTGTGCCGTCGCGGCACTGCTCTATGGCGTCGTTTCGGTTAAATGGATCCTGTCCCAGCCGGAAGGCTCAGACCGGATGAAAGAGATCTCTCTCGCCATCCAAGAAGGGGCCAAGGCCTATCTCAACCGTCAGTACACCGCCATCAGCATGGTGGGCATCGTAGTCTTCATCGCCCTGTGGTTCGGGTTGGGTGAGATTGGCCCCTCCACCGCCATCGGTTTTGCCATCGGCGCCATCCTCTCCGGTGCTACCGGGTACATCGGCATGAACATATCGGTCCGCGCCAACGTACGTACCGCTCAGGCCGCCAACCACGGCATCAATGCCGCCCTGCAGATCGCCTTCCGGGGTGGTGCCATCACCGGCATGCTGGTGGTCGGTCTGGCCCTGCTCGGGGTCGCCGGCTATTACGCCGTACTGGTATACATGGGCGTCACAGACCCCATTCACCCGCTGGTGGGCCTCGCCTTCGGCGGCTCCCTGATCTCCATCTTTGCCCGGCTCGGCGGCGGCATCTTCACCAAGGGTGCCGATGTGGGTGCGGACATCGTGGGTAAGGTGGAAGCCGGCATCCCCGAGGACGACCCCCGCAACCCGGCGGTAATCGCCGACAACGTGGGAGATAATGTGGGTGACTGCGCCGGCATGGCCGCCGACCTGTTCGAGACCTATGCGGTCACCGTGGTCGCCACCATGCTGCTGGGCAGCCTGTTGCTGAAGGACGCCGGCACGAATGCCATCATCTATCCGCTGGTGCTGGGCGGCGTCTCCATCCTCGCCTCCATTATCGGTGTCTACTTCGTCAAGGCCAAAGAGGGCGACACCAAGATCATGACCGCCCTGTATAAAGGGCTGGCTGTGGCCGGTATCATCTCCGCTGTCGCCTTCTACTTCGTCACCGATATGTTCATGGGTGACGTGGTCATTGAGGGGGTCGCCAACACCACCATGGCCCTGTTCGGTTCCGCCATGATCGGCCTGGTCCTCACCGCCGCCATGGTAGTGATCACAGAGTACTACACCGCCACCGAGTACGCCCCGGTACGGCACATCGCCGAGGCCTCCACCACCGGTGACGGCACCAACGTGATCGCCGGTCTGGGTGTCTCCATGAAATCCACCGCCCTGCCGGTGATCGCTGTCTGCGCCTCCATCTGGGGGTCATACGACCTGGCAGGCCTGTACGGTATTGCCATCGCCGCCACCGCCATGCTCTCCATGACCGGCATCATCGTGGCCCTGGACGCCTACGGCCCCATTACCGACAATGCCGGCGGCATCGCCGAGATGGCCGAACTGGACGAGAAGATCCGCAATATCACCGATCCGCTGGACGCGGTGGGCAACACCACCAAGGCGGTCACCAAGGGCTATGCCATCGGCTCCGCCGGTCTGGCCGCCCTGGTACTGTTCGCCGACTTTACGCACAGCCTCGACGCCAGAGGCCTCGACGTGAGCTTCGACCTATCCAACCACATGGTCATCATCGGCCTGTTCATCGGCGGCCTGATACCTTACCTCTTCGGCGCCATGGCCATGGAGGCAGTGGGTCGCGCCGCCGGCGGCATCGTCAACGAGGTGCGCCGCCAGTTCAAGGAGATGCCGGGCATCATGGACTACAGCCAGAAGCCCGACTACTCCACGGCGGTTGACATGCTGACCAAGGCGGCCATCAAGGAGATGATCATCCCCTCGATCCTGCCCATCGCCGCGCCCATCCTGGTCGGCCTGCTGCTCGGCCCCCAGGCCTTGGGCGGCATGCTGCTCGGTTCCATCATCACCGGCATCTTCGTGGCCATCTCCATGACCACCGGTGGTGGTGCCTGGGACAACGCCAAGAAGTACATCGAGGACGGTAACTTCGGCGGCAAGGGTTCCGACGCCCACAAGGCAGCGGTCACCGGTGACACCGTCGGCGACCCTTACAAGGACACCGCAGGTCCCGCGATCAACCCGTTGATCAAGATCATCAACATCACTGCACTGTTGATCGTGCCTATTCTTTGAGGTACTAGGGCCAGGGTACTGAAAAAAAGGGCCGGGGGAAGCGATTTCCTCGGCCTTTTCTTCTGGCGCATCAGGAAAATATTTCCTGATTACCTACGTGTCTAATGCTATGCTCCAAGGCAAGGGGCAGTCTGGACGCTGTAGGGGGGATAAGCGTAGCGCATCCACCATCCCGGCGTTGGGCATGTGGTCAGACCATTGGTGGATGCGGCGCGCATTAAGTGTCGTGCAAAACGAAAGTTCTGGGCGCGCACCTTATCCCCCCTACGAAATTACCCCGGAAAATTGAGAACTTACGACGAAAATGGCTTGAAAATCAGCTTAGACACGTAGGTAATCAGGAAATATTTTGGTGATTGGGGGGAGCTCGGTTTACACTGCCGACCTCTTTTTTATTTCCGGCGGAGCAAGCGATGAACCTGGATCGAGTCAGCCCCGGGGCGAACGTACCCAACGAGATCAACGTCATCATCGAGATCCCGGCCCATTCCGATCCGGTGAAGTACGAACTGGACAAAGAGACCGGGGCCATGTTCGTGGATCGTTTCATGTCCACCGCTATGCATTACCCTTGCAACTACGGCTATGTCCCCCACACCCTGTCGTTGGATGGCGACCCGGTGGACGTGCTGGTGCTCACCCCCTACCCGCTGATCCCTGGCTCCGTGATCTGCTGCCGGCCAGTGGGGGTACTGACCATGACCGACGAGTCGGGTGACGACGCCAAGGTACTGGCGATCCCCCTCGACAAACTGTGTAAAAGCTACCTTAAAGTCGATACCTTTCGTGATCTGCCGGACGATCTCCTGAGCCAGATAGCCCACTTCTTCGAGCACTACAAGGATCTGGACGAAGGCAAGTGGGTCCGGGTCGGCGGCTGGAAGGGGCTGGATGAAGCGAAACAGGAGATCATGTCCAGCATCCAAATGTACCGGGACGCACCGGAGAAGCCCAACTTTTAACCGATGAAAGTCTGCATTCTCTCTGACAGTCACGATCACATACCGCTACTGGACGCAGCCGTAGCCGAGGCCAAAGCCGTGGGCGCGGAAGCGGTACTGCACTGTGGTGACGTGGTTGCCCCTTCCACCCTCAAGTGCCTGAACAAACATCGGTTGCCCGTGCATGTGATCCACGGCAACAACAGTGGCGACCTCTACAGCCTGGGGCAACTGGCGACCCGGCCGGGCAACGTCATCCAGTACCATGGGATGGACGCGGGCCTGACATTGGGTGGCAGGCGAATATTCCTGGTCCACTATCCCCACTATGCCCGGGCCATGGCGGCCACCGGAGAGTGGGATCTGGTCTGTTGCGGCCACAGTCACAAGAGCCGTATCGAGCGGCTGCCCAATATCCGGGGTGGTGAGACCCCATTGGTCAACCCCGGCACGGTGGGGGGGGTCGGCTCAGACCCGGCCACCTACATCATGGCGGACCTGGAGAAGATGGAGTTCGAGGTACACGAACTGGACAAGCGTATCGAGCGAGAGACCAGCCTGGCCTGAAAAACAGCCAAAAACAACCAGATCAGCGACAATGAACAGACTGACCCATTTCAATCAATCCGGTGAAGCCCACATGGTGGATGTGGGCGCCAAGGATACCACCCACAGGACCGCGGTGACGGAGGGGCGTATCCGCATGCAGCCGGAGACCCTGGCCCTGATCCAGGCGGGGGGACACAAAAAGGGTGACGTGCTGGGGATCGCCCGGGTGGCGGGCATCATGGCCGCCAAGAAGACCGCCGACCTGGTTCCCCTCTGCCACCCCCTGGCCCTCACCCATGTCAACATCGACCTCATCCCGGAGCCGGAGAGCAGCGTTATCAACTGCCGCACCACCGTCGAGACCCGCGGTCAGACAGGCGTGGAGATGGAGGCGCTCTGCGCCACCCAGGTGGCCCTGCTCACCATCTATGACATGTGCAAAGCGGTGGACCGGGGCATGGTGATCGACGGTGTCGGCCTGCTGGAGAAGGCCGGCGGCAAATCGGGGCACTGGAAACGGGACGCAGAGTGAACCCCTTCTATCACCGGGCCAGCTTTCTCACCAGCGCCGCCGAGCTCTCCCAATGCCCGCCCGATGAGGGCATCGAGGTGGCATTCGCGGGCCGTTCCAACGCCGGCAAATCCAGCGCCATCAACGCCCTCTGTCAGCAGAAGGGGCTGGCGCGCACCAGCAAGACACCGGGCCGGACCCAGCTGCTCAATTTTTTCTCTCTGGATGAGGGGCGCCGGCTGGTCGATCTCCCTGGCTATGGCTATGCCAAGGTCGCCGAAGCGGTAAAACTGCACTGGCAGGGCACGCTGGCATCCTACCTGGAAAGGCGCCGGTGCCTGCGAGGTGTCATATTGCTGGTGGATATCAGGCACCCGCTGAAGTCGTTCGACCGCCAGATGCTGGAGTGGGGACAGCATATCGGTCTGCCGGTCCATATCCTGCTCACCAAGTCGGACAAGCTGAAGCGGGGCGCCACGACCAATACCGTGCGCCAGCGCCGGCGGGAACTTGCCCCGTTGGGAGAAAAAGTGACTGTGCAGTCTTTTTCTGCCCTGAAACGCCAGGGCATAGAAGAGGCCCACGCTGTCCTGGATCGCTGGTTCGAGCTGCAGAACACCTCGGATACAGGCCAAAAAAAAGACCCCGGCGCCTAAGGGGAGTAAGGCTGCCGGGATCCCACCGTCCGGCAGGGGTCGCCGGACCTCGGACCACCCGGGGAATGGTGGCCCTTCAACTCATCCGACCCCGGTTCGCCCCGAGAGTTCCCTTCCCCTTTTTTACCCGCTCAATGGGCCTGCTCCCAGTTGTCGCCCACCCCCACATCGACCACCAGCGGCACCTTCAGTTGTGCCGACGACTGCATGTGCCGGCGGATCTCCCCGACCGCCGCATCCACCGCCTCCTCATGCACCTCGAACACCAGTTCATCATGGACCTGCATGATCATGCGCACCGGAGGCTGCTCGCTGAGAATCCAGCGATCCACACCCAGCATGGCCCGTTTGATGATATCCGAGGCGGTACCCTGCATCGGGGCATTGATGGCGGTGCGTTCCGCCGCTGCCCGCCGCTGCCCGTTTCGGGCATCGATATCCGCCAGATAGAGCCGGCGGCCGAAGACCGTCTCCACATAGCCCTTCTCATGGGCATCGTCACGGGTCTTGTCCATGAAAACCCTGACCCCCGGATAGCGCTCAAAATAACGATCCACATACTTCTGGGCAGCCCCCCGCTCGATACCCAGCTGCTTGGCCAGGCCGAAAGCGGACATACCGTAGATGAGGCCAAAGTTGATCGCTTTCGCAGAGCGGCGCTGCTCGCTGCTGACTGCCTCCGGCGAGGCGGCGCCGAACACTTCTGCCGCCGTGGTCCGGTGAATGTCCAGGCCCTCCGCAAAGGCGCGCAGCAACCCCTCATCGCCCGAGAGATGGGCCATGATGCGCAGTTCGATCTGTGAATAGTCGGCCGCCACCATCCGGTAGCCGGGCTCGGGGATGAAGGCCTGGCGGATTCGCCGCCCCTCTTCGGTGCGCACCGGGATATTCTGCAGGTTCGGATCGGAGGAGCTGAGGCGCCCGGTGGCTGCCACCGCCTGGTGATAGGAGGTGTGTACCCGGCCGGTGTCCGGGTTGATCATCCGTGGCAGTTTATCGGTGTAGGTGGATTTCAGTTTGGAGAGTCCCCGGTGCTCCAGTATCAGCGCCGGCAGCTCATAGCTCCGGTCTGCCAGCGCCTGCAGCACCGATTCCGCCGTCGAGGGCGCCCCCTTGGGGGTCCTTGCGATCACCGGCAGCCCCAGCTCCTCGAAGAATATCTGGCCGATCTGCTTCGGCGAGCCCAGATTGAAGGAGTGGCCCGCCACCGCGAAGGCGTGCTGCTCCAGCTGCTGCAGCCGCTCCTCCAGCTCCCCGCTCTGGCGCTGCAGCATGTCGCTGTCGATCCTGACCCCGGTTCTCTCCATGCGGGAGAGCACCGGCACCAGGGGCATCTCGATCTCCTGGAACAGGCGCTTGAGCGAGGGTTCTGCCTCCACCCGGGGCCAGAGCTCCTGGTGCAGACGCAGGGTGATGTCTGCATCCTCCGCCGCGTAGGGGACCGCCTGCTCCAGAGGAACCTGTTCGAAACCGATCTGTTTGGCCCCCTTGCCGGCCACCTCTTCGTATTTGATGGTCTTGTGGTTCAGATATTTTCGTGCCAGCGAATCCATGTCATGGCGGGTGGCGGTGGAATCGAGCACATAGGACTCGAGCATGGTGTCGTATTCGATACCCTGCATCTCGATACCATAGCGGGCCAGCACACTCATGTCATACTTCAGGTTCTGTCCCACCTTGGCCTGCTTCGGGTCTTCCAGCAGCGGCTTCAGGGCTGCCAGTACCTCCTCCCGCACCAGTTGTTCCGGTGCCCCCGGATAGCGATGGCCTACCGGCAGATAGGCCGCCCGCCCCGGCTCTACTGAGAAAGAGAGACCAACGATCTCTGCCTGCATATAGTCCAGGCTGGTGGTTTCGGTGTCGAATGCGAACAGATCGGAGCCATGCAGCCGCTCCAGCCAGCGCTCTAACTCCCCGCCTTCGAGGATGGTGTCATGGACCACTGCCGCAACGGGCGCTGCAGCCTGCTTCGGTTTCGATCCATCCCCCAGCGCCGCCAGCAACCGATTTGCCTCCATCCTGCTGTAGAATTCACGCAGACGCTCCTGGTCCGGGGCGGTGGGGCGCAGATCCCGTGGGCCCTGCTCCAGTTCAAGATTGCGGCGGATGCTGGTGAGCACCCTGGCCAGCGGGAGTTTATCCAGACTCTCGCGCAGATACTCTCCCACCTTTCCCTTGATTTCATTAGCATTTTCCATCAACTGATCCAGACTTCCATAGTGGGCCAGCCACTTGGCTGCAGTCTTGGGACCACACTTGGGCACACCCGGAATGTTGTCCACCGGATCCCCGACCAGCGCCAGATAATCGACGATCTGCTCCGGGGTGACCCCAAATTTTTCTATTACCCCTTCCCGGTCCAGCACCGTATTGTTCATCGTATTGATCAGGGTAGTACGTTCATCCACCAACTGTGCCAGATCCTTGTCACCGGTCGATATCAGGGTCTGCATTCCCTGCCCGGACGCCTGGGTCGCCAGAGTGCCGATCACATCGTCCGCTTCCACCCCAGAAACGATCAGCAGCGGCAATCCCATTGCCTGAACGATATGATGCAGGGGTTCGATCTGCTTCCGCAGATCATCCGGCATCGGCGGTCGATGGGCCTTGTACTGGTCATAGATCTCATTTCGGAAAGAGCCCCCTGGCGCATCAAACACCACTGCCATATGCTCCGGCTGGTACTCGGCAATCAGTTTGCGCAGCATATTGACCACACCGACGATGGCCCCTGTGGCCTCACCCCTGGAATTGGTGAGCGGCGGCAGCGCATGGTAGGCACGGAACAGGTAGGAGGAACCGTCCACCAGGATGAAGGGGGGATTGGCAGGCTGTTTCATACGGTTTCGTATCATCGGACTCTAAAATACAAGGAAGGATCATTCTACCCCAACCGGGATAATTCAGTCGGCCGTTGCGATCGGCAAATATTCGACCACCCAGGATGTAACCGTTCAGTCCCCCTGCCTTTTTGAACCCCTCACCCTAACCCTCGGCTTTGGCGTCCTGCGTCGCCCTACCTCCTCCATCCATGGAGTCGTCTCCCTGAGGGAGAGGGGATTTGAGGAGGGGGGCTGAACAGTTACCC
>JAUXBK010000133.1 GCA_030619405.1 Sedimenticola sp.
ATGATCGACAGGCGGGAATGGGACCGCGTTGTGATTTGCGAAGTCGACGACTAAGCGGGCTCAGGCCATGGAGAGCGCTGTAAGTCATGCAGAACACGCGATCCAAACCACGGCGGTCATCGGCCATTGTGGTTTTTGTCGACGATCCTGGACGGCATGGCCGAGCGCTACGGGAAGATCGTCGCCACCCTGCGCACCTTGGCCGACTGCATTTCCAGTGGGTTAATGGCTACGAAATTGGCATGGTGATGCTCGTAATGATAGTGAGCATCGGCCACTACCTGGAGGGCGTTCACGATCAGCGCTGGGACGACCAGGTGGCGCCGGACGGTACATCTTGGGCACCGCTCACGGAGACATCCAGAAAGCTGAAGCCCCGGAACGAAGACAAGATCCTGGTGCTGGATGAACTGCTCCAGGGCTCCCTCGCCTTCAATGCCGACGCCGACAGCCTGGAGTTCGGCACGGTCCTGGAATACGGTGCCAAACCAAACCAAACCAAACCGAATCGGAATACGACTTCGACCAGACGTTGAACTGGTAGTCTAACCGCATCCCTAAGCCAGGATTGGGTTTGTGGGGTTATGGGTTGCCTTGTGCCTGTGATTCGTCAGATTGCCGAAAATCTGCGTTTCTGCCCATCCATCGCTTTGGAAGACTCGTTTTCCGGCCATTTACCTGAACCTGTCCACATTGAAGAGGTCTGGAAGTCGGAGAAGGCGGCCCTGCAGGGTACCACCCATATCAAAGAGGAGCTGGAGCGGACCCGTATCGAGATGGAAGCCGCTCGCCGTGCCGGTGATCTGCAGCGTATGTCGGAACTCCAGTACGGACGTGTCCCCGAGCTGGAGCGGCAGCTGGAGGCGGCGGCCCAGGCGGAGCTGCAGGAGATGACCCTGCTGCGCAACAAGGTGACCGACGAGGAGATCGCCGGTGTGGTCTCCAAGTGGACCGGCATCCCGGTCTCCAAGATGCTAGAAGGCGAGAAGGAGAAGCTGCTGAAGATGGAACAGGAGATCAGCCAGCGGGTGGTCGGTCAGGATGAGGCGGTGCATGCGGTATCCAACGCCATTCGCCGCTCCCGGGCCGGCCTGGCGGATCCCAACCGCCCCAATGGCTCATTCCTGTTTCTCGGCCCCACCGGTGTGGGCAAGACGGAGCTGTGCAAGGCGCTGGCCGAATTTCTGTTCGATACCAAAGAGGCGATGGTGCGCATCGATATGTCCGAGTTCATGGAAAAACACTCGGTGGCCCGGCTTATCGGTGCACCCCCCGGCTACGTCGGCTACGAAGAAGGCGGCTACCTCACCGAGGCAGTGCGGCGGCGCCCCTACAGCGTGATCCTGATGGACGAGGTGGAAAAGGCCCATCCGGACGTGTTCAACGTGTTGCTGCAGGTGCTGGACGACGGCCGCCTCACCGATGGCCAGGGGCGCACCGTGGACTTCCGCAATACGGTGATCGTGATGACCTCCAACCTGGGCTTGCAGCTGATTCAGGAGATGGCCATGACCGGCGACTACGAGGCCATGAAGACCGCGGTGCTGGAGGTGGTCGGACAGCATTTCCGACCCGAGTTCATCAACCGGGTGGACGAGACCGTGGTGTTCCATCCCCTGGGCCGTGAGCAGATCCGCAAGATCACCGACATCCAGATCGGCTATCTGTGGCAGCGTCTGGTCGAGCGCGACCTGCAGTTGGAGGTCACCAAGGTGGCCCTGGATCGGCTGGGCGAGGCTGGCTTCGATCCCATCTACGGGGCGCGGCCGTTGAAGCGGGCGATCCAGCACCAGCTGGAGAATCCGCTGGCCCAGGAGATCCTGTCGGGCCACTTCATCCCCGGCGATACCATCAAGGTGGATGTGGCCGGTGATGGTCTGACCTTCAGCAAGGGCTGAAAAGACCGGGGTATTTCACCCAGCTGACCATCGGTGATGGGCTTTCTGAAGGGGAGCAGTATTACGCCCTGGACAGGGACGATTGGCATGCATTGCATGTACCCCTTTTTTACCATTTCAGTTCTTTGAACCAGTCGCCACTCGGAGCGTGACAGGTCTCTCAGAGCGGACAACGAAGCAACGGGTATCTGCGCTACATTTGCTGATAACTATTAGATACTAAAAGAAAAATATTGTTTTTCAAGGGGAGATTTTGAACCATGCCTGTTTTCCTGGGAATTGTGATCTCATACCGGGAAGCCGTTTCTCCATTGATGATCTACTGTATCTGCGGGGCGTGATTGGCACGGCCCGTAAGATCATGAGGAGGAAAATCATGAACAGGAAACAACTGACTATCGCTTCTGCCTTCGTTGCTGCCCTTTTTGCCGGCGGTGCCGTTGCTAGCGAAAGCGAGCAGTTTACCAAGCTGGATGCTAACGGTGACGGTGCGATCTCCATGGAGGAGGCCGCTGTCGACAACAAGCTGACCGAAGCATGGAGTGCGATCGATGCCAATCAGGACGGAAAGGTCGAGAGCGCGGAATTCAGTGCCTTCGAGGAGATGAGTAAATAGTCTCTCGGGAAACGAAAAGGGGGCGTGGGCAGGCCACCCACGGCCCTTTTTTTATTTTGCGGACTCCCACTGAGTCAGTTGTTGGCCACAATTGCTCAATCTCAGACTGGGGGGATCCACGGAAAACTGAAAGGGCGAGGTCCTGCGCAGCACATTTAGCCCCAGGATCTGCCGGGTCTTTCCCGGAAACACGGCAACCTCCACATCGGTCAGCAGACAGCGTTCACCCAACAACATCTTCGGGATCCAATAAATCGCTACCCGTTGCTCTTCGCCGTTGGCCAGCACCCCGATGATGTTCCGTCTGTATTCCACTCTATCGGTCGCCCGCAATGCCTCCAGGGTATCCTCATTGATGGTCATATAGCTCGATCCGGTATCCACCATGAATGCCGCGGGCGTGGTACCCGGTATCATGCCGGAGACGTAGAAGGTGTTTGCGCCTTTGTGGACCATGGGGATGTCCATCGCTATTCCCCGGGCAGAGGCAGCTGTAGCTAATAAAGACAGGATGGCACTGATAATTCCTTTCCTGATGCTCATATTGGGGTACCGATAGGATAGTTGCTTTGAAGGGCTATCGGCAGGGGAAGCATATTCTTAAAGGTAAGGTGGGTCGCCACTGGAATGACCCGGATACGGGACGTTTCCCACGGATTAAGATTTTTTATCCAAAGGGAACACAGAGACCGCTGTGGAACATCGATTCCGACCCCTGCCATCCGTCACGTCATGACCCCCTTTCCGGGGCTGTAGCTATCCAGTACCTGGATATAGTTGGAGCGCTCGAATTCCGCCGGATTGGGTACATTGACATGGCTCAGGCGTCCACGCACGTCCGATATGGACTCTAAACCCTGCTGCTCCATCCACTGCTCGAGGTCATTGAGCAGGTGCCTGATCTGCTCGGGACCCTTTTGCAGCAGCAGGCTGCAGACGTGAACCCCGTCGGCGCCGGCCAGCAGCAGTTTGATCACGTCATCCACCGTGTGCACCCCACTGGTGGCGCCCAGTGACAGTTCGGTGCGTCCGTAGAGCAGCGCGATCCAGCGCATGGGCAGAGCAGCACCTCGGATGAAGTGGAGGGGTGCAGGCAGGGGGTCAGGCGCAGATTGTGGATGTCGATATCCGGTTGGTAGAAGCGGTTGAACAGGGATACCCCCTGGGCACCTGCTTCTTCCAATTGCTTCACCATGTTGCTAACCGAACTGAAGGCGGAGGAGAGCTTCATGTTGATCGGGATGCTGATGTGTTGCTTGAGCTGTTTCAGCAGTTCCAGGTAGCGCTGCTCCACTTGGCTGCCCGGCTGATCGATGTCGGCAGCGATGTAATAGACGTTCAGCTCCAGGGCATCGGCGCCAGCGTCCTGGATCTCTCTGGCGTGGTCGATCCAGCCGCCGGTGGTGACACCGTTGAGGCTGGCAATTAGCGGGATCTCCAGGGTCGCCTTCAGGGCCGCCACCTGCTCCAGATAACGGTCAAGCTCACCGGGAAAGTCCATATGATCCGGCAGAAAACCGTCTGCCTCACCGAAGCCGGTTTCCTGATGGTGCAGGAAGCGCACCATCGCCTCCTCCTCGGCGGTCACCGCCTCTTCGAACAGGGAGTACATGATCAGGGCGCTGGCGCCGGCACTCTCCATGATGCGTGCCATCTCCAGGCTGCGGCTGAGGGGTGAGGCGGAGGGCACCAGCGGATTCTTCAGCTGCATGCCCAGGTAGTTGGTGGTGAGATCCATGGTCAGGTCTCCGGTTGTTTCGGGTTACGTTACAGTGTCCTATTTCTCTTCCTCCGAGCCATCGACGGCTAGGTGGGAGAGCTGCTCATACAGATGGAAGCGTCGCTTCGCGTGTTTCTCGGCCTCGCTGAAGTAGCGCTCGGCCAGATCCGGGTGGGTCCGCTGCAGCACACTGAAGCGGGTCTCGGTACTGGCGTAGTCGCGGAACGGTATCGAAGGCGGCTTGGAGTCGATCTTCAACGGGTGCTCGCCCTTGATGGCGCGGCGTGGGTCGTAGCGGAACAGCGGCCAGTGGCCGGAGTTGACCGCCAGCTCCTGCTGCCGCAGGTTGTTGGAGAGATCCACGCCATGGGCGATGCAGGGCGAGTAGGCGATGATCACGGACGGGCCTGGATAGGACTCGGCCTCGAGGAAGGTGCGCAGGGTCTGCATGTCCTTGGCGCCGAATGCCACCTGGGCCACATAGACGTTCTGATAGGCCATGGCCATCAGTGCCAGGTCCTTCTTGAAGGTGGGTTTGCCCGAGGCGGAAAATTTGGCCACCGCGCCCAGCGGCGTGGCCTTGGAGGTCTGACCGCCAGTATTTGAATAGACCTCGGTGTCCAGCAGCAGGATGTTGACATCGTGGCCGGAGGCGAGCACGTGATCCAGGCCGCCGAAGCCGATGTCGTAGGCCCAGCCGTCGCCGCCCATGATCCAGATGCTCTTCCTGGCCAGCAGATCGGCAATGCCCTCCAGCACCCGGGCCCGGAGATCGTCGATTCCGTTCAACTTCTGCTTCAATAGCTCGATGCGTTCACGCTGCTCGAAGATGCCGGCCTCGCTGGACTGGTCCGCCTGCAGCAGGGCGTCTGCCAACTCGCCGCCGATCCTGTCCGCCAGCTCGGTCACCAGCCCGCGGGCGTGGGTCGCCTGCTTGGCGACGGCCACCTGCATGCCCAGGCCGAATTCGGCGGTGTCTTCGAACAGGGAGTTGTTCCAGGCCGGTCCCCGTCCCTCCGGGTTGGTGGTCCAGGG
Organism: Sedimenticola sp.; assembly: GCA_030619405.1. Classification (GTDB taxonomy): domain Bacteria; phylum Pseudomonadota; class Gammaproteobacteria; order Chromatiales; family Chromatiaceae; genus JAUXBK01. The sequence continues at coordinate 5,270 of JAUXBK010000133.1, forward strand.
GGTGGTGGGCAGGTTGCCGCCATAGATCGATGAACAGCCGGTGGCGTTGGCCACGATCATGCGGTCGCCGAATAGCTGGGAGGCGAGCTTCACGTAGGGGGTCTCGCCGCAGCCGACACAGGCGCCGGAGAACTCGAACAGGGGCTGCATGATCATGGAGCCCTTCAGGGTGGTCTCCTTCAGTTTGGTGCGGTCGTATTCCGGCAATGTGAGGAAGAAGTCCCAGCTGGCCCGCTCCTGCTCCTTGTAGGCCGGATCCGGCGTCATGTTGAGGGCCTTGCGCTCCGGGTTCTTCTTGTCGCGGATCGGGCAGATTTCCACACACAGGGCACAGCCGGTACAGTCGTCCGGGGCCACCTGGTAGGCGATGTGCCACTCGGGGCCGAAGTCCTTGCCCTTTACCGGGGCGTGCAGGAACGCCTCGGGCGCGTTCTCTGTCAGCTCCACCTTGAACACCTTGGAGCGGATCACGCCATGGGGGCAGGCGAAGGGGCACTTGCCACAGTCGGTGCACAGGTCAGGCTCCCACTTCGGCAGTTCCAGGGCGATGTTGCGCTTCTCGTAGGCGGCGGTGCCCAGGGGCCAGGTGCCGTCCACCGGCATCAGGCTGACCGGGATGCTGTCGCCGCGGCCGGCGATGATCTCCGCCGTCACCTTGCGCACGAACTCGGGGGCGTCCGGAGAGACGGCTGGCGGCTTGTCGAAGCCGCTGGTCACCTGATCCGGTACCTCCGCTTCATGCTGTATCAGGTATACTACGGGTTCAAGGAACAGCCCTTCTCTCTGCTGCCAGACCCCTCTTTTCTCTACCTGGGCCAGAAACACAGCAACGCCTTTGCCATGCTGGAGTATGGCCTGATGAACCGCGCCGGTTTCACGGTAATCACCGGCGAGATGGGCAGCGGCAAGATCACCCTCATCCACCACCTGCTGGACTAGATCGGCGACGAGTTCACCGTCGGCCTGATCAGCAACACCCATGAGAAGATGGACAAGCTGCTGTGCTGGGTGCTGCGCGCCTTCAACCAGGAGTTCAGCGGCAGCAGCCGGGTGGACCTGTACGACGCCTTTACCCGCTTCCTGATCGAGCAGTACGCGAAGAAGCGGCGCACGGTGCTGATCATCGACGAGGCCCAGAACCTCTCCTCCCAGGTGCTGGAGGAGCTGCGCATGCTGCCCAATATCAATGCCGACAAATACATGGTGCTGCAGCTGATCCTGGTGGGTCAGACTCAGCTGCGCGAACTGATGCGCCAGCCGGAGCTGCAGCAGTTGCGCCAGCGGGTCTCGGCCGATTACCACCTGAAGGCCCTGGACGAGAACGAGACCCGGGCCTACATCCTGCACCGCCCCGCCACGCCGGGCGCGACCTGGCGCTCTTCACCAAAGAGGCCTGCGACCGGGTCCACCGGGCCAGCCGGGGCATACCACGGGTGATCAACGTCATCTGCGACAGTGCGCTGGTGTTCGGCTACGCCAGGCAGGCGGTGCTCATCGATGAGGGGCTGATCGAGCAGGTGCTGGGGGAGATGCAGGTGGCAGGGGCGCTGCCAGCCGAGGATTTCGGTGGCCCGGGGAAAGAGGCGCCGGCCGAGAACCCGGTGAAACCGGTGAAAAAGGTGCCCCCCTCGATAAGCAGAGCGCCCGGCAGCTGTTCAGCCGCCTGCGCAACTGATCTTCCTCAGCGCGGTTCGCGGCTCTCCGCCACCCGGAAGCTCCAACCCTGGTTATCTGGCTCCCACGCTCTGCGTGGGAGTCCTGAACCGCGACGCTCTGCGTCGCCGTCAGTAAAGTCGATTCCCCGATACGGGGCGCAGAGCGCCCACTGAGATGCCGGGATCTTCGTCGAGTTGAGGGAGATACGCATTTGTAATATCTGAGCGTTCCAAAGCAAGTGGTCTGATATACTGGCTGCTTGATCCTCAGGGAAGAACGCTGAGAACTCCAACCGCGAGGCGACAAGGATGGTTGCCACCCAAGCATGTCCAACCGGGCAGGTTTCACCTGCTGCCACCCAAGGGTATCACCGCAGAAGGCCGTCCGAGACGGTCCTCTACCAGGCGGTGCAGGCGCATCTGGAGAGCTGGCTGGCCCAGACCTGCTGGGAGGATCCCACGGGCAACGGCGTCCCGGTCTACGTGGAGCGTGATTTCCGCAAATATCTCGAGTGTGGCATCTTGGCGCACGGATTTGCCAGGGCGCGGTGCAAGGAGTGCGGCCACGAC
>JAUXBK010000242.1 GCA_030619405.1 Sedimenticola sp.
GTAACTTCTCAATAACCCGGGGCAAACAGGTAGGGTGGATCAAGGAGTGTAGCGACGGATCCACCAACTGCGCGGGTTCTGGTGGATCCGCTACGCTTGTTCCACCCTACATTTACGTGCTTTGCCCCGGGAGGTTGAGAAGTTACCCAAAAAGGTGCCAATTAAACACCAAATTCAGTATCGGGATAAACCGTTCAGGAGAAAATCGTCAAGCGCCGAGCCTCTCCTCTACCCAGCCCCGCACGCTCTCCAGCGCCCGGGGCAGAGCAGCGGGGTTGCTGCCGCCGGCCATGGCCATGTCGGGGCGGCCGCCACCCCTGCCGCCCACCTGCTCTGCTATGAATTTCACCAGCTCCCCGGCCTTTACCTTTTTGGTCTGGTCCCTGGTGACCCCGGCCACCAGGTTCACCTTCCCGTTGCCAGTGGTCGCCAGCACGATCACTGCACTCCCCAGTTTGTTCTTCAGCTGATCCATGGTGTCGCGCAGGGATTTCGGGTCCACCCCCTCCAGGCTGGCTGCCAGCACCTTGACGCCATCGATCTCTACCGCACTGGATGCCAGGTCACTGCCGGCGGCACTGGCCAGTTTTGCCTTTAGCTGTTCCAGCTCTTTCTCCAGTTTGCGGTTACGCTCCACCAGTTGGGCGACCTTGTCGTCAAGATCTTCACGCCCCGCCTTGACCAGGCTGGCCACCCGCTGCAGGCGCCGCTCCTCGGCCTCCACCCACTCGATGGCGCAAGCACCGGTCACCGCCTCGACCCGGCGTACCCCGGAAGCGATCCCGTTTTCTGCCGTGATCTTGAACAGGCCGATATCCCCCACTGCCCTGACGTGGGTGCCGCCGCACAGCTCGATCGAGAAGTCACCCATGCGCAGCACCCGCACGTCGTCTGCATACTTTTCGCCGAACAGGGCCATGGCACCGCTCTGCTTCGCATCCTCCAGGGACATGATCCGGGTCTCCACCAGATGGTTCTCCCGGATCTGTTCGTTGACCAGGCGCTCTACCTTCTGCAGCTGCTCATGGGTCATGGGCTCGAAATGGGAGAAATCGAAACGCAGGTGCTGTGCATCCACCAGCGACCCCTTCTGCTGCACATGCTCACCCAGAACGCGTCGCAGGGCCGCGTGCAACAGGTGAGTGGCGGAGTGATTCAGGGCCGTGCGACGCCGACGCCCCGCATCTACCGTCGGCTCTACCCGGTCGCCAATCTGCAGGGTGCCCCCCTTGAGCCGGCCCAGGTGTGCGAACACGCTGCTGCCGTGCTTGCGGGTATCCGTCACTTCGAACTCCCTGCCATCGAGGCGGATGACACCGGCATCACCCACCTGCCCGCCCGACTCGGCGTAGAAGGGGGTCCGATCCAGCACCAACATACCCTCCTCACCGTCAGCGAGGCGCTCCACCGGATTACCAGCCCGAAACAGGGCGACGATGGTCGCCGCGCCCGTCAGATGGTCGTAACCGGTGAACTCGGTGGAACCCTCCAGCGCGATGTCAGGCTGATCGGCGCTGCCGAAATGGCTGGCGGCACGGGCCCGGTTACGCTGCGCCTCCATCTCCCGCTCGAACCCTGCCATATCCAGCTGCAGACCGCGCTCGCGGGCGATGTCGGCGGTCAGGTCAGTGGGAAATCCGTAGGTGTCGTAGAGTTTGAAGATCGTGTCGCCGGGGATAACCTCGTCCTCCAGCCCGACGATGGTCTGCTCAAGGATCTTCATGCCCTGCTCCAGGGTCTCCGCAAACCGCTCCTCCTCCAGCCGGAGCACCCGCTCCACCTGCACCTGGGCGCTGATCAGCTCGGGGTAGGCCTGACCCATCTCCTGCACCAGGGCCGCCACCAGACGGTAAAAGAAGGGTTCCCGGGTACCGAGCATGTAGCCGTGTCGAATGGCTCGGCGGATGATGCGTCGCAGTACGTAGCCACGCCCCTCGTTGGAGGGAAGCACGCCGTCCACGATGAGAAAGGCGCTGGAGCGGATGTGGTCGGCAATCACCCGCAGAGACTTCTCTTCCCTGTCACTGCTGCCGGTGATCTCCGCCGCCGCCCGGATCAGGCTCTGAAACAGGTCGATCTCATAGTTGCTGTGCACACCCTGCATCACCGCCGCCAGCCGCTCCAGCCCCATGCCGGTGTCTACCGAAGGGTGGGGCAATGGGGTCAGATTGCCATCCGCATCCCGGTTGTACTGCATGAAGACCAGGTTCCAGATCTCGATATATCGGTCGCCATCCTCCTCCGGCGAACCGGGGGGGCCGCCCCAGATCTCCGGGCCGTGATCGTAGAAGATCTCGGAGCAGGGACCGCAGGGACCCACGTCGCCCATGGCCCAGAAGTTGTCCTTGGCGCCGCAGCGGGAAAAGTGCCCCGGGTCCACCCCCACCTCCCCTAGCCAGATGTCTGCCGCCTCGTCATCATCTTCGTAGACGGTGACCCAGAGTTTTTCTGCCGGCATGCCCAGGGTCTCGGTAAGGAACTCCCAGGCGTATCGGATCGCCTCCCGCTTGAAGTAGTCCCCGAAGCTGAAGTTACCCAGCATCTCGAAAAAGGTGTGGTGACGTGCGGTGTACCCCACGTTCTCCAGGTCGTTGTGCTTGCCACCGGCACGGACACAGCGCTGAGATGAGGTAGCGCGTTTGTAATCGCGCTTTTCCCGCCCCAGAAAGACGTCCTTGAACTGGACCATACCCGCGTTGGTAAAGAGCAGGGTCGGGTCGTCATGGGGCACCAGCGAACTGCTGGGGACCTCTTTGTGGTCGCGTTCGACAAAGTAATCGAGAAAGGCTCTACGGAGTTCTGCGCTGGTCTTCATAGGGAATGGAGTGTGGACCGATCAA
>JAUXBK010000051.1 GCA_030619405.1 Sedimenticola sp.
AACCTCACCCGCGGATCGACCAGGGTGTAGGAGATATCGGTCAGCAGCAACCCCAGGATATAGAGCACCGAGCCAAGGAAAACCATGGAGCGCACGATGGCGAAGTCTTGCCGGTTGATGGCGTCGATGGTGTAGCTCCCCAGACCCGGGATGCCAAAGAAAGACTCGGTGATCAGACTGCCCATGAACAGCAGCGGCAGCACCGCCACCACCCCGGTCAGGATCGGGATCATCGCATTCTTCAGCACGTGTCGGAACAGCACCCGGGTCTCGGACAACCCCTTGGCCCGGGCAGTGCGGACGTAGTCCTTGTTGATCTCCTCCAGGAACAGGGTACGGTACCAGCGGGTGCCGGCACCGATACCGCCGATAATACCGATGATCACCGGCAGGATCAGGAACTTGGCCGCATTCAGACCCGTGTCATAACCGGAGATGGGTACCAGGTGCAGCAGCTTGCTCACCAGGAACTGGCCACCGATGATATAGAAGAGTCCGGAGATGGACATCATCACCACGCACAACACCACGCTCCAGATGTCGATATAGGTGGCGCGGAAGAAGGCGATCAACAGCGCATAGCTGATATTGACCAGCAGTCCCACCAGCAGCACCGGGATGGCGATGGCGAGACTGGGCCACATGCGCTGAGAGATGTCATAGCCGATGTCCCGCCCGCTGTCGGAGACGCCAAAATCGAACTGGAACAGCTTCAGGGATTTCTGAAAAAAGATGGTGTCGGTCAGCTTGCCGGCACCTGCGGCGGTGCTGTTGTAGAGCAGCGGCCGGTCGTATCCCCGCTCCTGCTTCCAGTTCTCCACCGCCTCCGGCGTCACCCGCTTCATACCCAGATTCATCCGAGCCATGTCATCCGGGGAGTTGATCACGAAGAAGAGCACGAAGGTGAGGATGTTCACCCCGACCAGGATGGGGATGGCGTACAGCACCCGCCGCAGGATATAGGCCATCATCGCGCGGCACTCCGCTCACGCCGCCGGTAGACCAGCACCGCCGGGACGGCGGATGCCACCAGCAGCGCCAGCAGCAGCAGGATCGGCCAGACGATGGGTGGATTCCACTCCCGCCGCAGCCGGTAACGCCGTTCCGGGTCGGTACGCTTGTACTTGAGCGTGTTGTTGGCCATCAGGTTGAGGCTGACATTGTGATACCAGGCGTGAAAGAGGGAGAAAGATTTGGGGAAGAAGCCCCATACCCAGGGTGCATCCCGCCGCAGGATCTCCACCATCCGGTCGATGATCTGCTGTCGCTCGGGACCATTCTCCATGTTCTTCATCCGTACGAACAGGGCGTCGTACTCGGGGCTGCGGTAGTTTGCCGCGTTCTCGCCCCCGTGGGCCACCTTGCCGTTGGGACCGTACAACAGAAACAGGAAATTCTCCGGGTCCGGGTAGTCCGCATTCCAGCCCCAGATAAAGATCTGCCCGGTCCCCTTACGCATCTTCTCCTGAAACCGGTTGTAGTCACTGGCCCGGATCACCAGCTGCACACCCAGCTTGTTGAACTGCTTGCGGATCCAGTTGAGGCGCGCCTTGTCATCCGGCCCGGACGAGGTGGTGTCGTAATAGAGGATCAGAGGCTTACCGGTATTCTCGTCCCGCCCCCCGGGATAGCCTGCCAGCGCCATCAGACGCCGCGCCTCGGCAGCCGGTTTTCGCTTAGGCCTGTCGTTCACCCAGTCATAGACATAGGGATCGATACCCGCCGCACCGGAGCGGTTGCCGAAGATGCCCGGGGGTATCGGGCCCTGGGCCGCCACCCCCCGGCCATTGTTGAAGATGGAGAGATACTCTTCGTAATCCATGGCGATGGAGATGGCCCGGCGCAGCAGGCGTGCCCGCTTCGACCCTCCCCCCACCACCGGGTCGTCCATGTTGAATCCCATGTAGAAGATCGAGGCGGTCACCGCCGTCTCCAGGTGGATCCCCTTGGCCTTCATGGACTCGGTCAGACCCAGATCCCCCTGGGACGAGAACTGCACCGCCTGGTCGAAACTGTCAGAGGAGATACCCGAGGTGTCGTAGTAGCCCTGCAGGAACTTGTTCCAGTAAGGGATGGACTCCTTCTCCAAGCTGTAGACGGCCCGATCGGTGAAGGGCAGCGGCCTGCCCGCATCCGCCAGCAGTCCCGCCTCCCGGTCGCCCGGCATCCCCTCCTCCGGATAGCGCTCTCCATGGAAGTTGGGGTTGCGCTCCAGCACCATGCGCAGGTTGGGGTTGTTCTCTTGCAGCATGAACGGGCCGCTGCCGACCGGATACCAGTCCAGGTTGATGTTTCGCTTCGACATCCCCGGCTGGGCGTAGAAGCGTTCCGCCTCCCACGGCATGGGGGCAAAGAATGGCATCGCCATCCAGTAGAGGAACTGGGGGTATTTTCCCTGCAGCCGGACCCGGAAGCGGTAGCGGTCGATCACCTCCGCCCCTTCCATCGGGTACTGGTGCAGGTCGAGCCAGGGTTTCTGCCCTTCATCCTGCTGCTTCAGTTTCTCCCAGGCGGCGTTCACCCGCTGACCAAATGCACTGAAATCGATGATGTAGTCACCCATGACGCCGGCGATCGGCGACTGCAATCGGGGAAAGGCGAGGCGTTTGATCTGATAGACGAAATCCGCTGCCGTCACCTCCCGCGAGCCGCTCCGAGCAAAATCACCCAGGGTATTGAGTGACTGGATGGTGTCGGGATCGAGCTCATGGTACAGGGACTCCCCCTGCTCATCGGTGGCAAACGCCGGGTGGGGCTGGTAGCGCATACCCGGCAGGATCGTCACCTCATACTCACTGACCGCTATCTGCTCCGCATCTGCGTCATCGGGAAGCAACTCGCCCTCTTCATCGTAGTAGCGTGCCACCGGCACCCGCTCGGCCGCCAGCGGTATCAGCTCATAGGGGCGCTTCAGGTAGTGGTACTGCAGCGGCGGCTCGTAGATCTGGGCGATAAAGGCGTATTCGTTGGCACTGTAGGAGCGCACCGGATCCAGATGCTTGGGACGCTCGGAAAAAGAGCTGTAGAGGATATTCCCCTTCGCCTCCAAGGCAGGGTAGGGATTATTCCAGGCACTCGGGTCACACCCCGTCAGCAGCAGAAGCGGCAGCAGCCAGGCCAGGAGCCGGGTCCAGCCTGGGCGATAGCCGGGAAGAGAGTCAGTCATGAAGCGAGGATTGAAAATGGATCACGCATCGGGGCATTCTACTAAAAGACTGGCTCATGGGCAGTTAAATCCAGGTAATGTTTTCACCAGAGGGGGAATAAAATACTCCTCCGCCGCTCTGACCCAGCAGGGTTCCCTCGCAGGGCGTGGGAACCAGGACATATTCCTCTCCTCCCCGCGTTCCCAAGCTCTGCGTGGGAACGCACCTCGTGGCGCTCCGCGCCGCATGTCACCAGCCCGTCCAGGTGATGGAGAATTACCGACTGGTATGGAACGGTCCCTCTTTTTCCGGTACCTTACGAAGTTATTTAACTCAAGGAGATAACATGGGTTTTTTACAAGACAAACGCATCCTTATCACCGGCGTCGCCAGTAAACGCTCCATCGCCTGGGGCACCGCCGCCGCCATGCACAGCCACGGCGCGCAACTGGCCTTCACCTATCAGAATGAAAAACTGAAAGATCGGGTGCAGAAGATGGCCGCCGAGCTGGGCTCGGAGGTGGTACTGCCCCTGGATGTAGCTTCAGACCAGCAGATCGCCGATCTGTTCCGGGAACTGGGAAATACGTGGGATGGCCTGGATGGCATCGTCCACTCCATCGGCTTCGCCCCCCGGGATCAATTGGAGGGGAGTTTTGTGGATGCGGTGACCCGGGAAGGGTTCGCCGTCGCACACGACATCAGTGCCTACAGCTTCGCGGCGTTGGCCAAGGCGGGCCGTGAGATGATGCGCGACCGCAACGGTGCCCTGGTCACCATGACCTACCTGGGTTCGCTCCGCACCGTACCCAACTACAACGTCATGGGCGTAGCCAAGGCGAGCCTGGAGGCCACCGTCCGCTATCTGGCCGATTCCCTCGGCCCCGAGGGTACCCGGGTCAACGCGGTCTCCGCCGGCCCGATCCGCACCCTGGCCGCCTCCGGCATCTCCGGCTTCAAGGGGATGCTGACAGAGGCTGAGAAGAAAAACCCGTTGCGCCGCAACGTGACCATCGATGAGGTAGGTAATGCAGCGGCGTTCCTTTGCTCCGACCTGGCCTCCGGCATCACCGGGGACATCCTCTACGTGGACTCCGGGTATCATATACTGGGCATGGCGTGATGCTCACTCGTCCTTGGAAATCAAATAGTTGCAAGCTATGTACACGCTCACGAAAAGAGTAGCCGCGGATTGACGCGAAAAAAAGCGGATTGATTTGATCACATGAGCCGTACAGGTTCCAGCGCCTCGCGTGATCACCTTACACCACCCCAGTTCCGATGCCGTGCCAAGCAGTGCTGGGTGTCACCGTGCGCATTCCTATGCAGATGGGAACCGGAGAAACGATAGAGGTTCGACACCTTCAGATACCAAAGGAATAACAGCGTTTAATCCGCGTCAATCCGCGGCTAAATCTCTTTTAATCCCAAGAACGGAAAAAAGTGGCATGATCGACACCCCATTCCATTTTTCTACCCTTGATCCTGCCTGGTGTATTCCACCTTCGCTTCGTCGCGCAGGTTCTGCAGCAAGTGGCGATAGTAGGACTCCCCAAAGGCACGCCGCACCATCTCCCCGAGTGCCTTCATGCCACCCAGTTTTTCCGCCTGTTCCTGCTCCCCTGCCTTCACCGTTCCCAGGGCGATGACGGCAAAATCCCCGTTTTCGAGTGCAGCCTCACCATAGACCGGCTTGCCACCCTCCGGTTTCGGCAGTTTGAACAGGCTGCTGAGCACCGCTGGCGGCACCTCGTCATCACCCCGGCTCACTGACTCTTTGTTGACCCACTCCAGATTCGCCTCGCCGGCAACCTGTTCCATATTGGCGCCCTGGCGCAGCCGGACCTGCAGCGCCTCACCTTTCTCCCGGGCCAGCTTTGCCGCCTTTTCAACCTTCAGAATATCATCGACCTGCATCCTGATCGAGTCGAAGGGCTTCGTCGCCGCCTCCTCGTGTTCCGTCACCCGCAACACCAGCATGTGCTCTGCATCGAGCTCGATCGCCTCACTGTTGTGGCCACCGATCAGTACATCCTCGCTGAAAGCCGCTGCCGTCACCTTGGGCGAAGAGAGGACACCTTCTCCGCCGTCACGGGTGACCCAGTCACTCTCCTGGGTCTTCAGGCCCAACGCATCGGCCGCCGGTTGCAGGCTGTCCGGGTCTTCGTAGGCCAGATCACTCAGACGCTCAGCGTATTCGTAGAACAGACGCTCCGCTTCATTCTTCAGATAGGCGTTGCGAATCTCCTCTTTGGCCTCATCGAAAGACTTGCCTTCAGGTAGACGGATCTCCGTCAGTTTGATGACGTGGAAACCGAACGGTGTCCGGACCCGCTCGCTGATATCACCCGGTTTCAGATCAAACACCACCTGCTCGAAGGCCTCGTCCATCACGCCCTCCTCGAAGAAACCGAGGTCCCCGCCCATCTCCGCAGAACCCGGGTCCTGGGAGAGCTCTTTGGCCAGGGAGGCGAAATCCTCCCCGGCCTTGATCCGGTCCAGGGCCGCCTGAGCCGTTTCCCCGGCCTTCTTCACCGTCTCCTCATCTGCACCCTCTTCGACGGTGATCAGGATATGGCTGGCCCGGCGCTGCTCCGGAGACTGGTATTCGCTCTTGTGCTGCTCGAAGTAGCCCTGCAACAGCGCGTCATCCGCCTTCAGGGTCCTGGCGATGTTGTCGATATCCAGATCCAGATACTCCACCTTGACCCGCTCCGGTACCACGAATGCCTGCTGATTGGCCTCGTAATAGCGCCTGGCATCATCGTCCAGGACCGTGGCGTTCTCCTTGAAACCGGCTGCGGGGATCACCAGGTAGTCGAGCCCGCGGGTCTCCAGCTGCAGGCTGACCAGCTGCTTCAGCTCCGCACCGGTGGCAATGGCGGAGTTCTTGATCGCCGTCGACAGCTGCTCGGCAACGATGGCCTGTCGAATCCGGCCTTCGAAACCGGCCGAGGTGAGGCCCTGCATGCTGATGCCCCGCTCATAGGCATCCCGATTGAAGCGACCATTGATCTGAAATGCGGGAATGTTCCGAATGGTATCCCGAACCAGCTCGTCACTGACACCAAGCCCCATCTTTTCGGCCGCCTGCAATACCAGTCGATTCCGGATCATCGACTCCAGCACCTGCTTTCGCAGACTGGCTTCGTCGATCATCTCCGGTCGATAGGCGGCACCCAGCTGCTGCCGCAGCCTTTGACGAAACTGGCGATAGGAGGTTTCAAACTCACGCTCGGTGATCTCGTAACCGTTGACCTTTGCCACCACCGGTTCGGCGCCGCCACCAAGGTACGAATTGATACCCCAAAGGGCGAAAGGCACACTGATGAGGATGACGATGAACCAGGCTATCCAGCCCTGGGCCTTATCCCTGATATCCTGAAGCATGGTTTTACTCGACAGTTTCCGGAAACAAAAACGGGGTATCTGCTGATACCCCGGATGTCTCGATGTTGGCGGAGCGGACGGGGCTCGAACCCGCGACCCCCGGCGTGACAGGCCGGTATTCTAACCATCTGAACTACCGCTCCGGGTCTGGTGGGTGCTGCAGGGATCGAACCTGCGACCCTCGCCTTGTAAGGGCGATGCTCTCCCAGCTGAGCTAAGCACCCTGGGAAAGGGGCGCTAGTTTACGGCATCCTTGAGTGCTTTTCCAGCCTTGAAACTGGGGTTTTTGGAGGCCTTGATCTCGATGGCTTCACCGGTCTGGGGGTTGCGCCCGGTGCGGGCGGCACGCTCTCGAACGGTAAAAGAGCCGAATCCGACAATGGAGACTTGGTCACCACTCTTCAATGCATCGGTGATGGCAGTAATCATGCCATCAAGCGCACGCCCGGCGCCGGCTTTGGAGATATCTGCGCTTTCCGCAATGGCATCGACCAATTCTGTCTTATTCATTCTGTTTTGTTTCCCCTTTGGTTATTCAGTTAATTAGATACGCCTGGGTAATATCGTCGGGTAGAGCTGCCGTCCCGGTTGTCCGAACCCAGCGTGAAAAAACGGGCCCAATTTATACCAGTGTCAAAGAATCAGTGTCAAGCTGAAACCGGCAATAGAGACCGATTTTACCCGGCATACGGGCTAAAAAAACGGATTCTGGTGAAAATTAATTTAATCGGCACGAATGCGTTCAGCAGGATTATCCCGCGTGGGCACAAAAAACGTGCTCACCATACTGGTCTGATCAAGAAAATCAGTGCTGAGTCAGCCCGTCATCTTTCTTCGCCGCTTTCTTGCGCGATGCAAGCTTGTCTCTCGCACCACTGGCCAGCATCTCACCTTCCGCTGACTTATTCGGCTGCGGCATGTGATCGAGCGCGACCTCCAGCACTTCGTCGATCCAGCGAACCGGCTTGATCTCCATATTCTGCTTGATGTTCTTGGGAATCTCCACCAGATCACGCTCATTCTCTTCAGGAATGATTACCGTCTTGATGCCACCGCGGTGGGCCGCCAGTAGTTTTTCCTTGAGTCCCCCAATGGGCAGCACTTCCCCACGCAGGGTGATCTCGCCGGTCATGGCCACATCGGCACGCACCGGGATATGGGTCAGGGCCGAGACCAGGCAGGTACACATCCCCACGCCGGCGCTGGGACCGTCTTTCGGCGTCGCCCCCTCCGGCACATGGATATGGACATCATACTTCTGATAGAACCCCTCTTCGAGCCCCAGAGCGGCCGCACGGCTGCGCACTACTGTCATCGCCGCCTGGATCGACTCCTGCATCACTTCACCCAGCTGTCCGGTATGACTCAGCCGCCCCTTGCCAGGGACCAGTGCCGCCTCGATCCGCAGCAACTCGCCACCCACCTCGGTCCAGGCCAGACCTGTCACCTGACCGATCTGATCGTATTCGTCCGCCTCGCCATAGCGGAAACGTTTGACACCCAGGTATTTCTCCAGGCTGTGTGGGGTAATGGTGATGCGCTTGCCCGGTTTTTTCAGCAGGATGTGGCGCACCACTTTACGGCAGATTTTGGAGATCTCCCGCTCCAGGTTACGTACCCCGGCCTCACGGGTGTAATAGCGGACGATGTCGCGCAGGACGCTCTCACGGATCTGCAGTTCACTCCGTTTCAACCCGTTGTTTTCCAACTGCTTGGGGACCAGATAACGCAAGGCGATGTTCACCTTTTCGTCCTCGGTGTAACCTGAGAGACGAATCACCTCCATGCGGTCCAGCAGCGCCGGGGGTATGTTCATGGTGTTGGCGGTGGCCACGAACATCACCTCCGACAGGTCGAAATCGACCTCGAGGTAGTGATCCACGAAGGTGTGGTTCTGCTCCGGATCCAGCACTTCCAGCAGTGCGGATGCCGGGTCACCCCGGAAATCCATTGCCATCTTGTCGATCTCGTCCAGCAGGAACAGGGGGTTTCGGGTACCGACCTTGATCAGGTTCTGGATGATCTTGCCCGGCAGCGCCCCAATATAGGTTCGCCGGTGGCCACGGATCTCCGCTTCGTCGCGGATCCCTCCCAGGGCCATGCGCATAAACTTCCGGCTGGTGGCATGGGCGATCGACTGCCCCACCGAGGTCTTGCCCACACCCGGCGGTCCGACCAGGCAGAGGATCGGCCCCTTCAGCTTGCGCACCCGCTGTTGTACCGCCAGATACTCGATGATCCGCTCCTTCACCTTCTCCAGGCCGTAGTGGTCGGCTTCCAGCACATCTTCAGCCACCTTCAGATCATTGCGTATCTTGGAGCGTTTCTTCCAGGGCACGCTGACCAGGGTGTCGATGTAGTTGCGTACCACCGTCGCCTCCGCCGACATCGGTGACATCAGCTTCAGCTTATTGAGTTCCGACAGTGCCTTGGTCTTGGCCTCCTTGGGCATCCCCGCCTTCTCGATCCGGTTGGTGAGGTCCTCGATTTCGTTCGGCGCCTCATCCATTTCGCCCAGTTCCTTCTGGATCGCCTTCATCTGCTCATTCAGGTAGTATTCGCGCTGATTCTTCTCCATCTGGCGCTTGACCCGCCCCCGAATCCGCTTCTCGATCTGCAGCAGGTCGTTCTCCGACTCCATCAGGCCCATCAGATGTTCCAGCCGGCTGCACACGTCTGCCATCTCCAGGACACCCTGCTTCTCATCCAGCTTCAGCGACATATGAGCGGCCATGGTATCCGCCAGTCGACTGGGATCATCGATACTGGAGAGCGAGGTCAGAACCTCCGGTGGCACCTTTTTATTGAGTTTCACATACTGGTCGAAAAGGGCAGTGGCGGAGCGCATCAGCACATCCATCTCCCGCTCATCCACAGTCACGTCGTCGCCGACCGACTTCAGCTCAGCAGTGAAGTATTCATCCGTATCGACGAACCGGGTCAGCCGTGCGCGCTCTGCCCCTTCCACCAGAACCTTTACCGTGCCATCGGGGAGCTTCAACAGCTGCAGAATATTGGCCAGGGTTCCGACCCGGTGCATGTCATCGACCCCCGGGTCGTCAGTCTCCGCACTCTTCTGTGCCACCAGCAGGATCTGCCGGTTCTCCTCCATTGCCGCATCCAGGGCCTTGATGGACTTTTCACGCCCGACAAAAAGCGGTATGACCATGTGCGGATAGACCACCACGTCCCGCAACGGCAGCACCGGCGCAAGTTGAGTGGAATCGGTGGTCACGGTGGATTTTTTCTCGTCTTGCCCCATGATGGGCTCTCCTCATATATTTTTTGTTCCCTCGGTTTCGACGCCCCGGTCGAACTCTCATTCGTGTCTCGGGCGAAACCATCATCTGTAACAACGGAGGGAACTTAATCTTAGGTCGAGGCGAAGCAACTGGCTCCCCTCATAATATTGATTGGTAAGCTGTTTACATGGGGGCAGATGGGATCAATTCAACACATGATCGACCCGCACCTGCCTTGTTTTCTAAAACCCGGAAACGGGCTGAAACCGCAAGGGAACGTCTGATTCACTCTGACGCTGCCAGCTGTTTCTGTTTTTCACCACCGTCGTAGATGATGTATGGGTTGTTGTCACCCATAATCGCGCCCTCATCGATCACCACCTTGCTGACATTGTCCATCGATGGCAGATCATACATGGTGTCAAGCAGTACCTGTTCCACGATGGTTCTGAGACCACGGGCCCCGGTTTTGCGATCCATCGCCTTGCGGGCGATGGCATGCAGGGCACCCTGTCGGAACTCCAGCTCGCAATCCTCCATCTCGAACAGGCGCCCATATTGCTTCACCAGGGCGTTCTTGGGTTCGGTCAGGATCCGCACCAGCGCCTCCTCGTCCAGCTCCTCCAGGGTTGCCACCACCGGCAGCCGGCCGACGAATTCCGGAATCAGCCCGTACTGGATCAGATCCTCGGGCTCCACCCCGATGAGCACCTCCCCCACCTTGCGACTCTCTTCCTTGCTGTGAACCGTGGCCGAAAAGCCTATGCCCCCCTTCTCCGAGCGGTTCCTGATCACTTTCTCCAGGCCAGCGAAGGCACCACCGACAATGAACAGGATATTCGCGGTATCCACCTGCAGGAACTCCTGCTGGGGATGTTTGCGCCCGCCCTGGGGCGGCACCGAAGCGACTGTACCCTCGATCAGCTTGAGCAGGGCCTGCTGCACCCCTTCACCGGAGACATCTCGGGTGATGGAGGGATTGTCCGATTTACGGGAGATCTTATCGATCTCGTCGATATAGACGATACCGGTCTGCGCCTTAGCCACGTCGTAATCACACTTCTGCAGCAATTTCTGGATGATGTTTTCCACGTCTTCACCCACATACCCGGCCTCGGTGAGGGTGGTGGCATCGGCAATGGTGAAAGGCACATTGAGCATCCGCGCCAGCGTCTCTGCCAGCAGGGTCTTGCCTGAGCCGGTGGGGCCGATCAGCAGTATGTTGCTCTTGGCGATCTCGACATCACCCTTTTTGCCACTGGCGTCCAGACGCTTGTAGTGGTTGTAGACCGCCACCGACAGCACCTTCTTGGCCCGCGCCTGGCCAATGACGTACTGCTCCAGCATCCCGTTGAGTTCGTGGGGTTTGGGCAGACTGCTGGCTGCCTCGACGCCACCCTCCTGCATCTCCTCGCGGATGATATCGTTGCAAAGTTCGACGCATTCGTCGCAGATAAAGACGGATGGCCCGGCAATCAGCTTGCGCACCTCGTGCTGGCTCTTACCGCAAAACGAGCAGTAGAGCAGTTTGCCGTCGTCACCCCGGGTCTTATCTTCACTCATTACGTCCTTCCTCTCAGGCCTATGCTGGAACTATTAACACAATTACACCTTCTCGACCAGAGCCAAGCGGTGAACTCTCTCCCATGATTCGATCCCGGGCGGTCCAGTAAGACTCCCCCTGGCAGAGGGGTATTATCACCTGGATCCTGCGAGTACTCACACGCACGTAGCACAAACTCTTGATCCCGTACAGCGATATGAAAAATCTCGCTAATCACAATAAAGGATTACACTCCATTTTTCATTCGCTCTACGAAACAAGAGCTTGCACTCTGTACGCACGACTACCTGCAGGATCCAGGTATCAGGCGTCGTCGTCAGGCGTGCCTTGCCGCTGATCCAGAACCTTGTCTATCAGACCATACTCCACCGCATCCCCGCCGCTCATGAAGTTATCCCGCTCGGTGTCGTTCTCGATCGACTCCAGGGAGTGCCCGGTATGCGTCGCCAGGATATGATTGAGGCGGTCCCGCAGCAGCAGGATCTCCTTGGCATGGATCTCTATATCCGTCGCCTGGCCCTGAAACCCACCCAGGGGCTGATGGATCATCATCCGGGAGTTGGGCAGACAGAAACGCTTGCCCTTCTCTCCCCCGGCCAGCAGCAGCGCCCCCATACTGGCCGCCTGGCCGATACACATGGTGCTGACATGGGAGCGAATGAACTGCATGGTGTCGTAGATCGCTAACCCGGCGCTGACCGAACCGCCGGGAGAGTTGATATAGATGTGGATGTCCTTGTCAGGATTTTCCGACTCGAGAAACAGCAGTTGCGCAACTACCAGATTGGCCATGTGATCTTCTACCGGACCCACCAGAAAGATGACCCGCTCCTTGAGCAATCGGGAGTAGATATCGAAGGAACGCTCCCCCCGTGGCGTCTGCTCGATGACAATCGGTATCAGCCCCAGACCTTCTGCATTCAATCCACCCATAAGGTTTGTATCGTCCATTTCAGAGAAATCCTTTAAGACAAACTTAGCCAACCGGCGCTCGCTCAGGCAGCCTCGTAGGAGCCTGTCCGAGAATAGAAGCCGACCGGTTTGTTGCTCCTGCAAAACCGGCACTTCCGCCATCCATGGCGGTCGTAGCGAGGGGAAGCTGGTTTGAGTCAGATTTTTTCATTATTTGAGGCGAATATTGGGCATATTTAACGAAAATAATGGGGAAATCTGGCCAAATCCAGCTTTTCCGCACGACTGCAGGGATGCAGGAGGTAGAGCAACGCATGGAGCAGTTGCCGAGTAGGTTCTCTATTCTCGGACAGGCTCCTAGGGCTCTCACCCACTGGAAAACGCCACCTTTTCATGGCGCACACCCATTATACCGCCATTCGTGAAAAAGGAGCCCATATGCCTCGTTACTGGTCACTGCGCAAAGGGTGGTGCTTCAGGTATGAATTGAGGGACGCATAGGATGCCTGCGGATCAAGAGCGCCATCCCACTCTCGCCAAAACCGGCCCAAGGGTGTAGATTCCGTGTGCATTCGGTGTTTCACGTCACCTTCGGCGGTGGCACCCTCCGGCTTCCACTCTTCGCCGCGGGCCTTTGACGCCTTGGCGAGTAATCTTTGCGCATCGATTTCATCACCTCTGCTC